>NZ_JBFBAG010000051.1:0-81109 GCF_040682155.1 Amycolatopsis sp. NPDC051371 | reverse complement strand
CGATCCTGCCCTGCAACAAGATCCCCGTGACCGACACCCGCACCAGCTCCATCCTGCTGATGCGCACCGGCGAACAGGCCCAAGGCGTGGTCGGGTTGCACCAGACCGGGTTGCCGGATGAGTACCAGCCGGGGCTGAACGTGCGATTCATGGGCGTGTCGGAGCAGGCGATCATGTCGTATCTGGTGTCGGCCTACTACTCCGCGGCCGTGCTGGTGCCGGACGCGCTGGCCGTGCTGGAAAGCGCCGAACTCGGCCGGGAAGGCTGAGACCGGTGACGGTGACGGAGGAAACGACGTCCGTACAGCTGTCGCTGAGCGTCACAGCCGCCCGGACGCTGACCACGACGACCAAGACGCTGCCGCAGATGCGCGGCATCACCACCCGCTGGCTGCTCTCCCAGCTCCCCTGGGTCGACGTCCCGGCCGGCAGCTACCGCGTCAACCGCCGCCTCACCTACACCATCGGCGACGGCAAAGTCAGCTTCTACAACACGGGCGCACGCGTCCAGGTCGTGCCGGCCGAACTCACCGAACTCGAACTCCTGCGCGGCTTCGGCGACGAGACGGCGTTGAGCGCCCTCGCCGAGGCCTTCGAACAACGCGAATTCGAACCCGGCGCGACGATCGTCGACGCGAACACGCCGCTCGACACCCTCGTGCTCATCGCCCACGGCAAGGTCACCCGCCACGGCCGCGGCGAGTACGGCGACGAAACCCACCTCGGCACCGTCACCGACGGAGACCACTTCGGCGCCGAACTCCTCGCCCGCGACGACGCGAGGTGGACGTTCACCGCCCGCGCCGCCACCCACGTCATCGCCCTCGTGCTGCCGGCGAGCGCCTACGCCCGGCTCAACGGCCGGTCCGAGTCACTCCGCGCCCACGTCGCCGAAGCCATCGGACGGCCGCGGAAACCCCAGAACGCCAAGGGCGAAGCCAGCATCGACCTCTCCGCCGGCCACGACGGTGAGCCGATGTTGTCGGGCACCTACGTCGACTACGACCCCTCACCCCGCGAGTACGACCTCGCCGTCGCCCAAACCGTCCTGCGCGTCCACAACCGCGTCACCGACCTCTACAACAACCCCATGAACCAGCTCGAGCAACAGCTCCGGCTCACCGTGGAAGCGTTGCGGGAACGGCAAGAACACGAGCTGGTCAACAACACCGAGTTCGGGCTCCTGCACAACGTCGACCTCAAGCACCGCCTCACCACCCGCAGCGGGCCACCGACGCCGTTGGACCTGGACGACCTGCTCTGCCGGCGCCGCAAGACGAAGTTCTTCCTCGCCCACCCGCGCGCCATCGCCGCGTTCGGCCGCGAATGCACCCGGGCACGCGTCTACCCGGCCCCGGCTCTCCTCGACGGCAAGCGCGTCCAGGCCTGGCGCGGTGTCCCGATCCTGCCCTGCGACAAGATCCCGATCACCGACACCGGCACGACGTCGATCCTGGCCATGCGCACCGGCGAGGACGACGCGGGCGTCATCGGCCTGCGACCCCAGGAACTCCCCGACGAATACCAGCCCGGCTTGAACGTCCGGTTCATGGGCATCAGCGACCGCGCCGTGACGTCCTACCTGGTCAGTGCCTACCACTCCGCCGCCGTGCTCGTCCCGGACGCGCTCGGCGTCCTCGACCACGTCGAGACCGGCTCATGACCCGCCGGGGCCGTCGGCGATGTGCCACGGCAGCAGCTGGTATTCGCCCTCGCACGGGTTCCCGCGCAGCACCCGGTACTCCCCCGCGGTGAGGTCGACGAGGCTGCTCATGGTCGTCTTGTAGCGGCTCACTTCCGGATCGCCCTCCCGGGGGTGCGCGCACACCCCGTGCGGGTGCCCGAAGTGGTCGCTCATGGCACCCTGCACGACCTTGCGCACGCCGGCGGAGTCCGTGGCGTCCGACGCCCGCGCGAGCCCGCGTTCGATGATCGGAACCCGGTACAGCGAGTCCACCGCGGCCGGCCGGTACCGCCCGGCCAGCGCCGGCGGGACGCCGTACTGGTAGTGGTTGCCGTGCACCAGAACCCCCTCCGACGCGTAGCCCCAGCGGTGGTCGAGCGGCGTGGTCTCCAGATCGACGGCGAACCCGTCGCGGTGGGTGAACAGCAGGTTCGTGGCGATGTGCTGGGGACGGGTGAACGGCACGCGCAACGCGTCGCGCAGGGTCGGGCTGTCGAGGATCAGGCGGCGCAGCACCGGCTGCGGCAGGCCGGGCGGGGTGCCGAACGCGCCGTCGAGGCCGTTGGCGTTGAGCGCGAGGCCCGCCGAGTTGACGCCGTGGCGGCCGACCTGCCCCGCCTCCACCTGCATGATCACGGTCGGCTTCGGCGGCTGCACGATCCGGATCAGCACGGTCGTCGCCTCGGTCTCGGCCCGCCAGTCCCAGTTCTGTCCACAGTAGACGTGGCCGTCGCCGGTCGCTTCGGGCAGCAGCGCGAACGACGAGCAGCCGTCCATCTCGGTGAACCCGCTGGCGTGGTTGCGCGCGATCTCGCCGCGCGCGTTGAGCGCGAGCACCTCGTCCGGGTGGACGCCGGCCCCCGCCGCGATGCCGTCCATCTCCTCCAGGAGGTCCGGGGCGTGGTCGGCGACGAGCTTCCGCCACGGCCCGACCCGCGAGACCACGTCGGCCCAGGCCAGGCCGGGTTTGACGGCGAACGAGCGCCGGTAGTGGTCGAGCGAGCGGGCGATCTCCTCCCGCGCCGCCTCGCCGTGGTGTCGGCCGCGTTCGGCGGGTGAGCCGCTCAGCTCCAGCAGGGGAACGGTCGACACGGGCAGCTCCTCCGAGCGTTTGTAGTACACACTACAGAGCTTGCAGCAAATGACTGATGCGCTACTATGTAGTCATTCCTACAGGGAAGTCAATGACTGACATGGACGCTACAGAGCAGTCGCTGCAGGACCGGATCGCCGGCCGGCTGGCGATGATGTCGAAGGCGGAGCGGAAGGTCGCGGATTACCTGCGCACCCACAGCCGCGAAGCCATCTTCGCCACCGCCGAGCAGATCGCGGCGGCCGCCGGCACCAGCGACGCGACCGTCGTCCGGACGGCCCGCTCGCTGGGTTACGCAGGCCTGCTGGAACTGCGGCACAGCCTCACCCGGCAGGTGGTGCGGGCCACGAGCCCGGTACCCCCGCCGCCCGGCCGTCCGGACGAGCGGGTCTCGGCCACCGCCGCCCTGCTCGACGGAGTGTTCACCGAGGCGGCGCAGCGGCTCGCGGACACCCGGCGGCTCACCACCGAACCCGCGTTCGACACGGCGGTCGCCACCCTGGCCGGCGCCCGCGACGTGCTCGCCTTCGGAATCGGGCCGTCCGAATCGATCGCCGCCTACCTCGCCCTGCGGCTGCGCCGGATCGGCCGGCGCGCCCGGGTCAGCGGTGCCACCGGCTTCCGCCTGGCCGACGACCTCCTCGAGCTCGGCCCCGGCGACGTCGTCGTGCTGTACTCCCCCGGCCGCCTGCTCGCCGAGCTGGAGATCGTGCTCGACCACGCGGCCGCCGTCGGCGCGCGGGCCGTGCTGATCTCCGGCTCGCTCGTCCCCGTGTATGCCGACCGCGTGCACGTCTCGCTGTTCGCCGTGGACAGCGACACCGGATCCACCGGCGAAGGCCTGCCCGCCCAAGTGCTCACCGACGCCCTCGTGCTCGCGGTGCGCGCGACGGACGAGGCCCGCGCCACCGATCGTGCCGAGCTCCTGACCGGATTGCGGTCGGAGCTCAGCCAGACCCGTTCCCCCAGACGACCCCGGAAAGAGAGCTCGTGAGCGCGACGACCGACGAAATCACCCGCGTCGAGGCCGGCACCGCCCGCAACTACCACCCGCTGCCGGTGGTGCTGGCCGAAGGGCGGGGCGCCTGGGTCACCGATGTGGAGGGCCGGCGCTACCTCGACCTCCTCGCCGGGTACAGCGCGCTGAACTTCGGCCACGGCGACAAGGAGCTCCTGTCCGTGGCCCACGAGCAGCTGGACCGGCTCACGCTGACCAGCCGCGCGTTCCACCACGACCGGCTGGGCACCTTCAGCGAGGAGCTGGCCGCGCTGGCCGGCATGGAGCTGGTGCTGCCGATGAACACCGGCGCCGAAGCCGTCGAGACCGCGATCAAGGTCGCCCGGAAGTGGGGCTACACGGTCAAGGGCGTGCCGGCCGGGCGCGCGCGGATCGTCGTGGCGGCCGGCAACTTCCACGGCCGCACCACCACCATCGTCAGCTTCTCCGACGACCCGGTCGCGACCGCGGACTTCGGCCCGTTCACGCCCGGGTTCGACACCGTCCCGTTCGGCGACGCCGCGGCCTTGCGCGCGGCCATCACCGAGGACACCGTCGCGGTGCTGATCGAGCCGGTGCAGGGGGAAGCGGGCGTGCTGCTGCCCCCGGCCGGCTACCTCGCCGCCGTCCGCGAAGCCTGCACCGCGCACGACGTCCTGATGATCGCCGACGAGATCCAGTCCGGGCTCGGCCGGACCGGGCGCACGTTCGCCTGCGAGCACTTCGGCGTCGAGCCGGACGTCTACCTGCTCGGCAAGGCGCTCGGCGGCGGCCTGGTCCCGCTGTCCGCGGTGGTGTCGCGCCGGGACGTCCTCGGCGTCCTGCAGCCGGGCCAGCACGGCAGCACGTTCGGTGGCAATCCGCTGGCCTGCGCCATCGGGACCGCCGTGGTCCGCAAGCTCGCCACCGGTGAACCGCAACGGCGGGCCGCGGAGCTGGGCCAGGTCTTGGCCGGGCTCCTCACCGGCCTGCCGAACGTCCGGGACGTGCGCACGCTCGGCCTCTGGGCCGGCGTCGACGTCCTCGGCCGCAGCGGCCGCGACGTGTGCGAAGGGCTGCTTCGCCGCGGTGTCCTCGCGAAGGACGCCCACGGCTCGACGATCCGCCTCGCCCCGCCGCTGGTGATCGACGAGGAAGACCTGCGCCACGCCGTCACACAGCTCGCCGAAGAGCTCAGCTCGTGAAGGACTTCCTGCGCGGCCACGCGGAACTCGTCGAAGAAGGCGGCCGGCTCGTCCCCCGTCGGCTGCCCTCGGGACCGCTGCACCCGCGGCTCGACGACGTCGCGCTCATGCCCGCCGGGGTGCGGCTGGAGTTCGACACGAACGCGCGCGGCTTCGACTGGGACGTGGAGACCACCGGGTACATCGACGTCGTGGTCGACGAAGAACTGGTCAGCCGCTCGCACGCCGTCCACGTCGACGGCCTGCCCGCCGGCCGCAAGCGCGTGCGGATCTGGCTGCCGCAGTCGAGCCACGTCAGGCTCGGCGAACTCGAGCTGAACGGCGAACTCGCCGCCGTGCCGGAGGGTCCGCGCTGGATCGCCTACGGCAGCTCGATCACCCAGTGCCGGCTCGCCGCCGGGCCATCCGAAACCTGGCCCGCCCTGGTGGCGACCGACCTCGGCTGGTCGTTGCGCTGCTTGGGTTTCGCGGGCGAGTGCCACCTCGATCCCGCGGTGGCCCGGTACATCCGCGACACCGAGGCGGACGTGATCAGCCTGTGCGTCGGCGTCAACATCCACGGCGCCGCGTCCTTCTCCGCGCGCTCGCTCGGGCCCGCGCTCGAAGGGTTCGTCCGCACGATCCGCGACGGTCATCCCGACACGCCGATCCTGCTCACCACCCCCCTGCACGCCCCCGACCGCGAGCAGCAGCCCAACGCGCTCGGGCTCACCCTCGCCGACGTCCGGGCCGAAGTCGCGAACGCCGCGCACGGCCTGCCCGTCGTAGACGGCCCGTCGATCCTCGGCCCGGCCGACGCGGGCCTGCTCGCCGACGGCTTGCACCCCGACGCCGAGGGGTACCGCCTGATCGCCGAGCGGATGCGGCGGCACCTCGCCGCGCTCCTCCCCCACCCGAATCCGAAACTTTCGAAATAGGCGGCAATTCGAAAGTTTCGGACTTCCTTCCCTTCTTGACGACGGAATCGGAACGGTTCTAACGTTTCTTCATTCCGTTTCCCGGAAGGGAGAATCCCGGTGCGCGCTCGTCGGCTCCGTCCTGCCCTCGTCCTCCTGGCGGCCACCGTCCTCGGCTTGGCCGGCGCGATCACCGTCGCTTCCGGCGCGGCGGCGGCGGTCGAGGACGACGGCGCCGGCTGTCCCGTCTCCGTGCCCGCATCGTGGCCCGCCACCGCGAAACTTCCCGATCCCTTCAGAAAGATCGACGGCACACGCATCACCGCCAAGTCCGACTGGCGGTGCCGGCGCGAGGAAATCAAGAAGCTCGCCGAGCGGACGGTCTACGGCTCGAAGCCGGCCAAACCGGCCAGCGTCACGGGCACGGTGTCGACCACCGGAATCACCGTGAACGTGAGCGAAAACGGCCACAACGCCAGTTTCTCGGCGGGCGTCGAACTGCCCGGCGGCACCGGTCCCTTCCCGGCCGTCGTCGTGGTCGGCGGATTCGGCGCGGACACCGCCACCATCAAGGCGTCCGGGGCCGCCGTCATCACCTACGACCCGCTCGTCGTCGGCAAGGAAGGCACGCCCCGGACCAACAAACAGGGAGCGTTCTACAGCATATATGGCTCCTCCAGCAGCACTGGGCTGCTGGCCGCCTGGGCGTGGGGCGTCAGCCGGATCATCGACGTCGTCGAGCAGTCCGGCGGCCAGGTCCTCAAGGCGGACGCGCTCGGCGTCACCGGGTGCTCGCGGTACGGGAAGAGCGCCTTCGCGATCGGCGCGCTCGACCAGCGCATCGCCCTCACCATGCCGATCGAGTCGGGCACCGCGGGCGTGCCGATCCTGCGCGGGATCCCCGGCGAAAGCGGCTCGCAGCCGCTGAGCAACGCTTACGGGGAGCAGCCGTGGTTCGGCGACGCCTTCAGCGCGTACACCGGCAATCCGGCCGCGCTGCCGGTCGACACCCACGAACTGGTCGCGATGGTCGCGCCGCGCGGGCTGTTCGTCATGGAGAACCCGCACATCGACTGGCTCGGCGCCCGCTCCGGCAGCGTCGCGGCGCTGGCCGGCGCGGAGGTCTACAAAGCGCTCGGCGCGGGCGAGAACATCAGCTACTGGTCCGACGTCCAGGACGGCACGCACTGCGCGTCGCGACCCGAATGGCGGACGCCGCTGCAGCAGAACATCCAGAAGTTCCTGCTGAAGACGGGCAGTGCGGCCGGCACGTTCCGGATCTCCGGCAAGAAAGCCGGGAACCTGGCCGAGTGGCGCGACTGGGCGACGCCGGTCCTCACCGACGGCCCGGGCAGCACCACGCCGACCACGCCGACCACGCCGCCGCCGGGTGGCACCTGCACGGCTTCGGTGTCGGTGAACCAGTGGACGGGCGGGTTCGTCACGACGGTCCGCCTCACCGCCGGAGCGGCCGCGATCACCGGCTGGACGGTCACCGCGGCCCTGCCCGCGGGCGCCGCGATCACCTCCGCGTGGAACGCCGGGCGCAGCGGCGACACCGGCACGGTCCGGTTCACGAACGCCGGCTTCAACGGCACGCTGTCCCCCGGCCAGTCGACGGAGTTCGGCTACCAGGGCACCGGAACCGGCACCGGGACCACCGCGACTTGCACCTGACGCAACTGTAGGTTGCCGAAGTTGCGTGGCGCGGCGGGCATCGCGGCTCCTAGCTTCGTACTCGTAACGAGTATCCCGAAGAAGGAGCAGCACCATGCACGTGTTCGTCACCGGAGCGACGGGGTGGATCGGCTCGGCGGTCGTCGGCGAACTGCTCGGCGCCGGGCACGAGGTCACCGGCCTCGCCCGCTCGGACGCCGCGGCCCTCGAGCTCGCCAAGGCGGGCGCCCGGGTTCGTCGCGGCGACCTCGACGACCTCGACGGCCTCCGCGACGGCGCGCTCGACGCCCACGCCGTCGTCCACCTGGGCAACAAGCACGACTGGGCCAACCCTGCGGAGAACAACCGGACCGAGCGCGCGGCGATCGAGACGATGGCGGACGCGCTCGCCGGAACCGACCGGCCGTTCGTGCTCGCCGGCGCGCTCGCGGGCCTGGTCCAGGGCCGGCCCGCGGTCGAGACCGACGTGTCCCCGGCGGTCGGCCCGGACTCGATGCGCGGCGGCGGCGAGAACCTCGCGCTCGAGTACGTCGCGAAGGGCGTCCGGGTGGTCAGCGTCCGCTTCGCGCCGTCGGTGCACGGCGTCGGCGACCACGGGTTCCTGGCGTCCATCACGGCGGCGGCTCGCCGCCACGGCGTGTCCGCCTACCTCGGCGACGGCGACGCGGCGTGGTCCGCGGTGCACCGCCCGGCCGCGGCTCAGCTGGTCCGGCTCGCCGTCGAAGCCGCACCCGCCGGTTCCCGGCTGCACGCCGTCGCCGAAGAAGCCGTCACGACGCGGGAAATCGCCGAGGCGATCGGGCACGCGCTCGACCTGCCGGTGGTTTCGGTGGCACCGGAGGACGCGGTCGAGCACTTCGGGTTCATCGGCCGGTTCTTCGGCCTGGACATGTCCGCGTCGAACGCGCACACCCGCGAACTGCTCGGCTGGACGCCATCCGGGCCGACGCTGGTCGAGGACATCGAAGCCGGCGCATACGCGTGAAAGGGGAAACCATGTCCTTCGAAGCGGGCGTGACGGCGTTCATGCTGGTGAAGACCACGCCGGAGTGGCTGGCCATGACGGTCGAGCAGCGGATCGAGGCCTTCCGCACCGAGATCGTCCCGGCGGTCGAGGAGAAGGCGAAAGGCGTCCGGTCGCGCTTCTACGACACCGAGTTCTACTCGGCGCGCGTGACCGACGTCTGGGTGTGGGAGGCCGTCGACCACGCGGCGTACCAGCGCCTGGTCGACGCCCTGCGCGAAACCCCGTTCTGGGACCGCTGGTTCGAGGTCGCCGAGATCCTGGTCGGGGTCGAGAACGGGTACGCGAACAACTACGGCGTCGACGCGGTCGCCAGCATCACGTCCTAGAGAACGAACCCGGTCGGGAACGGATCGTCCGGGTCGAGGAGGTAGGTCGCCGTGCCGGTGATCCACGCGCGGCCCGAAAACTCGGGGATCACCGCCGGCACCCCTCCCACCTCCGTCTCCCCCACCAGCTCGCCCGTGAACGTCGTCCCGATGAAGGAACTGTTCTCGAACGGCGTGTGCAGCGGCAGCTCGCCGCGAGCGTGGAGCTGCGCCATCCGGGCGGACGTCCCGGTGCCGCAGGGCGACCGGTCGAACCAGCCCGGGTGGATCGCCATCGCGTTCCGCGACGCCCGCGCGTCCGAGCCCGGGGCGAGGAACTGGACGTGCTTGCAGCCGCCGATCAGCGGGTCGGCCGGGTGCTTCGGCGGGCGCTGCTCGTTGATCGCGCTCATGATGTCCAGGCCTGCGGCCAGGATCCGGTCCTTTTCGGACCGTTCGAACGGAATGTCCACTTGGGACAGTTCGAGGATGGCGTAGAAGTTCCCGCCGTACGCCAGGTCGTAGCGGACCTCGCCGAGGCCGGGGACGTCCACGACGGCGTCGCGCTCGGCGAGGAACGACGCGACGTTGCGCAGCTTCACGCGGGAAGCACGCCCGTCGCGGACGGTCACCTCCGCGTGCACGAGCCCGGCCGGGGTGTCCAGGCGCACCACGGTCGTCGGCTCGGTCACCTCGACCATGCCGGTCTCCACCAGCACCGTCGCGACGCCGATGGTGCCGTGGCCGCACATCGGCAGGCAGCCGGACACCTCGATGTACACGACACCCCAGTCGGCGTCGTCGCGGCAGGGCGGCTGCAGGATCGCGCCGCTCATCGCCGAATGCCCGCGCGGCTCGTGCATCAGGAACTGGCGGAGGTGGTCGAGGTGCTCCATGAAGTACCGGCGGCGCTCGGCCATCGTGGCGCCGGGGATCGTGCCGACGCCGCCGGTCACCACCCGCGTCGGCATGCCCTCGGTGTGCGAGTCGACTGCCGTGATCGCCCGTGACGACCGCACCTACGCCACCCCCAGCGAGGCCAGCGCGCGGCCCATGTCGGCGCGGACCTGCTCGCGCTGGACGTCGGACAGCGGCCCCCGCGGCGGGCGGCACGGCCCGCCGTAGCGGCCCACCATGTCCATCCCGAGCTTGATGGCCTGGACGAACTCGGTGCGCGAGTCCCAGCGGAACGCGGCCACCAGCGGCTCGTACAGCGCCCGGGCCTCGTCGAGCTTGCCCGCCGTGGCCAGCTCGAACAGTCGCGCCGACTCGGCCGGGAAGACGTTCGGGAACCCGGCGAACCAGCCGGACGCGCCCATCAGCAGGCTCTCCAGGACGACGTCGTCGGCGCCGCTGATCACGGCCAGCTCCGGGGCGCGCTCGCGGATCTCCAGCACGCGCCGGACGTCGCCGGAGAACTCCTTGACGGCCACGACGTTGTCGATCCGCGCGATCTCCGCCAGCAGGTCCGGCGTGAGGTCGACCTTGGTGTCGAAGGGGTTGTTGTAGACCATCACCGGCAGCCCGACCGACGCGACCGCCTCGAAGTGCGCGATGACCTCGCCGTGGTTCGCGCGGTAGAGCGTCGGCGGGAGGCAGAGGACGCCGTGCGCGCCGTCCTCTGCCGCCGCCTCCGCCCACTGCTTGGCCTGGTGCGCGCCGGGTCCGTGGACGCCGACGACGACGATCCCGTCGGACCCGACGGCCTCGATCGCGGTGCGGGCGACGCGGCGGCGTTCGTCGTCGGTGAGCGAGGAGTACTCGCCGAGGGAACCGTTCGGGCCGACGCCGCGGCAGCCGTTCTCGACGAGCCAGCGGCAGTGCTCGGCGTAGGCGTCGTAGTCGACGGCCAGCCCGGCCGGGGCGGAGTCGTCCGCGCGGTAGGGCAGCGCGGCGGCGACGACCACGCCGCCGAGGTCGCGGGTGCTCATACTGGGGTCTCCTTCGGATCGGCGAGCTCGCCCAGGCGGATCGGCTGGGCGATCGGACGGTGGTGGCGCTCGGCGCCCTCGCAGAGTTCGGCGACGGTGGGCCCGCAGATCCGGCCCTGGCACGGGCCGAGCCCGGCGCGGGTGCCGAGCTTGAGGGCGTGCGGGCCCGCCGCGACCGGGTCGGCGGCGGCGGTTTTCAGCTGACCGTAGGTGGTTTCCTCGCAGCGGCAGACGATCGTGTCGTCGCGCAGCCAGCCGGGCCACGCGGCGCCGATCGGGTGAGCGGTCTTCAGCCGGTGCGCAAACACCCGGGTACGGTCCCGGGCGCGCAGCAAGTCACGGCTCGGCGTGCCCCCGGCGGCGGCGCATCCCGCGACGGCGCCCTCGGCTGCCGCGGCGTCGGCACCGCCGATCCCGGTGATCTCACCGGCGGCGAACACACCGGCGACGCTGGTCCGCTGATCCTCGCTCACCCGGACGAATCCGCCGTCGAGGACGCACCCGGCGGCGACGGCCAGTTCGGGTTGCGGGCTGAAGCCGTGGCCGACGCAGACGGCGTCGACCTCGTAGGTGCGTTCGGTGCCGGGCACGACCGACCAGTCCGCGCGGACCCGGGCGGTGACGACTTCGCGGACCCGGTCGTCGCCGCGCGCTTCGACGACGACGCGGCCGAAGCGATACGGCACGCGGTGACGGGCGAGCGTGGCGAGGTAGCGGGCGAGTTCGCCGGTCTTGCGCACGCGGACGCCCCATCCTTTGAGGACGGTCGCGGCAGTGTTGGCTTCGAGGACTCCCGCCACTTCAGCCCCGACGGCGAGCAGCGATTCGGCGACCGGCAGGATAAAAGGACCGGCCCCGGCGACGAGCACCCGCCGGCCGACCGCGACCCGCTCCCCCTTGGCCAGCGCCTGCGCGGCGCCCGCCGTGAAGACGCCGGGCAGCTGCCAGCCGGGGAAGGGCAGGGTGCGGTCGTGTGCGCCGGTGGCGAGGACCAGGGCGTCGGGTTCGAGGGTGCGGCGTTCACGACCGGAGCCGTCGGCCGGGCCGCGCAGGACGTGAACCCGTCCGTTGTGGAGAGCCCACACCGTGGTTTCCGGCCACCACTCGCACCGGCTCAGCAGTTCCTCGAAGCCGTGCGGCCGTCCGTGCGGCGTCCGGTGGTACTGCCCGCCCGGAGCGTCCGACTGGTCCAGGACGGTGACGTCGGCCCCGGCCCGCAGCGCGTGCTCGGCGGCCGCGAGCCCGGCCGGCCCGGCACCGACGATCACCACCCGCGTCATGCGTCCTCCTGCCGGGACTGGGTCCGGATCTCGTCGCCGTCGGCGGCGCGGCGGCGGCAGGCGCGGACGTCGGGCACGCCGTTCACGGTCAGCACGCAGTCGAAGCAGGCGCCGATCCCGCAGAACACGCCGCGCGGTGCACCGGATCTCGTGGTGCGCCAGGACATCCGCCCGGCCGCCAGGAGCACCCCGGCCACGGTTTGCCCATCCAAGCCCGGCACTGCCTCGCCGTCGATGCTGATCTCGATCACGCGAGCACCGCCGGACGGTCCACAGTGAACTCTTCGACCGGTATCGACGGCTCGGCTCCGGTCAGCAGTTCGCGCAGCAGCCTCGCCGTGCCGACGCTCAAGCCGATGCCCGCGCCTTCGTGTCCGGTTGCGTGCCAAAGGTTTTCGAGCCGTGGGTCCTCGCCCAGGACGGGCAGGTGATCATCCACATAGGGCCGGAACCCGCCGTACGCCCGCATCACCGCGGCGTCGGCCAGCGACGGGAACAGCCGCAGCGCCTTGACGGCGATGGCGCTGAGCACGTCCGGCACGATCGCGTCGTCGAACCCCACGCGGCGGCGGGACGAGCCGATCAGGACCGTGCCGCCCCACGTCGACTCCACGACGGCGGACGTCTGCAGCTCGCCGTCGCCGGAGCCGACCGCCCCGACGTAGTCCGCGTCGTAGACCTTGTGCCGCACCACCCCGGGCATCGGCGTGGTCACCAGCACCTCGCCGCGCCGGGGCCGGACCGCGATCGGGGCGCCCAGGCGCGCCGAGACCTCCCGCGCCCACGGGCCCGCCGCGTTCACGACGACGTCGGCGTCGAGGACCTCGCCCGGGACGCGGACCCCGGTGATCCGGCCGCCGCGGACGACGGCGCCGGTGACTTCGGTGTCGGTGCGCAGGCGGGCGCCGTGGGCGAGGGCCGAGCCGAGCAGGGCCAGCGTCGCGCCGGCCGGCTGGACCTGCGCGTCCTCCGGATAGCGGACCGCGGCGGTCACCTCGCGGGTCAGCGCGGGTTCGGCCGCCACGATGTCCACTGTGGACAGTGGTTCGGTGCGGACCCCGGCTTCGGCTTGCTCGGCGGCGAACGCCGTGAGCGCGCGGGCGCCGGCTTCGGTGGTGGCCACGACGATGCCGCCCTTGGGGTCGAACTCGCAGGCATCGCCCAGTTCGGCCGCGATCTCCGGCCAGAGCCGGCCCGAAAGCTGCGCGAGGCGGAGCTCCGCGCCCGGCCCCTTGTCCGAGACGAGGAGGTTGCCTTCGCCGTGCGAAGTGGTGCCGCCCGCGGGCCGGCCGCGGTCGACGACCAGGACGTCGAACCCGGCGAGGCTCAGCTCCCGGGCGCACGCCGCCCCGACGACGCCGGCCCCGATCACCACCGCCCGCGTTCGGTTCATCGACCCTCCGGTGTTCGGTAAAGCGAACGATCGGAGGTTAAGTCGCGCGAGGCGCGGGTGTCAATCCCGCAAGACGGGATGCGGCCGGCCCTCGAGTCGCTCGTCGGCTCGGTACTGGAGCAACAGCACCGAATGGACCGGGGCGGCGAGCGCCGTGTAGCTGTGCGGCTCGCGGGCGTCGAAGGCGACGTAGTCCCCGGGCCCGAGGTCGACGGTCCGCCCGCCGACCTCGACGCGCAGCCCACCCGTCTGGACGACGGTGTGCTCGACCCCGACGTGCCCCTGCGACCGCTGCGGCGCGTCACCGCGGACGACCTGGTCGTAGACCTCGAACACGCTGTTCTCGGCCTCGATCCGCCGCAGCGGCCGCAGGTCGATGCCCTCACCGCGGAGCACTTCGACGTCGGCCGCGCGCACGACGGTCAGCCCGCCGCGGGGCCGGTGGTCGAGCAGGTCGGAGATGGCCACTTCGAGGGCGCGCGACAGGCTGAAGACGGTCTCGATGGTCGGGTTGCCGGTGCCGGCTTCCAGCTGCGAGAGGGTCGCCTTGCCGATCCCGGAGCGCCGCGAGAGCTCGGACAGCGACAGGCCCCGCGCTGCACGCGCGGCCCGCAGGTTGACGGCGAGCATGTCGCGGATCGACGGACCGCCGTCGTCGGTCGCGGTCGTCCCACCGTTCGGTAAAGCGTCCATCGAGTCCCGTTTCCGTTCGGTTCGCCGATCGGGCCAGGGTCATGATGACACGCCGCGGCGCGCGCGGCGGACATTCTCGACGTCACGCGGACCGAGGTGTTCCGGACCGCCATGCGCGAGAAGGGCTTGCTGTCCGGCTCAAAAAGCCAGCCACCGGCGGTATGCGGGCAGGTCGACGTTGCCGCCGCAGACGATCGCCACCACGTGCTGCCCGGCGAAGCGGTCGCGGTCTTCGAGGATCGCCGCGAGGCCGAGCGCCGCCGACGGTTCCACCACCAGGCCCGCGTGCTCCAGGAACAGCCGCATCCCCGCGATGATCGACGTCTCCTCCACCAGGACGGCGTCGTCGGCGACGAGGAGCAGGTCGTCGAGGACCTCCGGGATGGGGTACCGGCCCGCGACGCCGTCGGCGATCGTGTCGGCCGAGTCGGTCGTGACGACGCGCCGCTCGCGCCAGGACAGGGTCATCGCCGGTGCGGCCGCCGGCTGGACGGTGAGCACCGACGTACCCGGTGCGCAGTTCTTCAGGACGTGGCCGACCCCCGTGGCCAGCGCGCCGCCGCCGAGGGCGACGAGGACCGCGTCGAACGGCCCGGTGTCCGCCAGCTCCAAGCCGATCGTCGCCGCGCCCTCGCAGGTCTCGACGTCCAGGCTGTCCTCGACCAGCCGGACGCCCCGCTCCCGCGCGAGGGCCACCGCCCGCTCGCGAGCCAGCTCGAAGTCGCCGTCCACCAGCTGCAGGTCCGCGCCGAGCGCCCGGATGCGCTCGAGCTTGGCCGCGGGCGCGAACCGCGACGCCACGACGGTGACGTCGATCCCGCGACCCCGCCCGGACAGAGCGAGCGCCTGGCCGAGGTTGCCCGCGCTGGCGCACACGGCGGCTCGCTCGCCTCGTTCGGCGAGGCCGTGCACGACGAGTTCGGTGCCGCGGCCTTTGAAGCTGCGGACGGGGTTGGCGGTTTCGAGCTTGATGCTCACGCGGCAGCCGAGCTCGCGCTCGAGGGGTTCGCAGCGGTAGAGCGGGCTGTCGAGGAAGACCGGGTCGATCACCCGGCGGGCGGCCCGGATCCGGTCGAGGTCGAGACGCGTTTCCGGCACGGCTTCGGAGCATAGCCACACCGAAGCGGCCGCCCGTCCGGTCATCGGGGGCGGCCCCGCGTGTCTTGAATGAGTCATTCAGGGCGTGCGAGGTCCTGAATGACTCATTCAAGACGTCTCGAGGGGGGCCGGCGCCGGTTCGCGGGCCCGGACCGCCCAGCGGGTCAGCCGCGGAACCGGCGCGACCGCCACCAGGAAGACCCCGGCGACCAGCACCCACCCCAGCGCGCCCAGGCCGCCGATCGCGAGCGTGAACACCCCCGGGCCGACCATCTGGACCGTCGCCGTGGCCGCCTCGCTGGCTCCCTGGTAAGCGCCCTTCGCCTCTTCGCGCATCAGCCGCACCGACAACCCCCAGTTCGCGGCCACGTAGCTCAGCTCGCCCACGACGTGCAGCACCGCGGCGAGCACCACCACCGTCACCGCGCCCGCTCCCGCGCCGCCGGACGTCGTCGCCAGCAGCAGGCAGCTCGCCGCGAGCACCACCCCGGACACCACGGCGGTCCGGGCCGCCCGGGTCGCCGTGCTCCCGAACCGGGCGAACGGCACCTGGAACACCGCGATGCCCACCGAGCTGAGCACGACCACGAGCCCGCCCAGCCCCAGCGGCAACCGCGTCGAGCCGGACAGCCACAGCGGCAGCCCGGCCGACAACATCGCCCAGCACAGGGAAAGCACCGCGGTCACCCCGGCGACGCACAGGTACGGCCGGTCGGCGAGGACCGCGCGAGCACCGGAGTGCCGTGCCGGGGCCGCGGCGGGCGCCGGGACCAGCAGGGTCGTGCCGGCCAGAACCAGGAAGCTCACCACGTTGCCCACGATGGCCAGGGTGTACGCCCACGGCGCGTCGGCGGTCAGCACGAGCGCCCCCAGTCCCGCACCCACGGCGTAACCGACGTGCTGCGCGACCCGCTGCTGCGCCAGCACGCGCATCCGGTGCGCCGGGTCGGCGACCAGCCCGGTGATCAGCGCCGTCCGGACCGCGGTCCCGCCGGTGGCCAGCGCGGTGAACGGCACCGTCACGGCCAGGAACGACCAGGTCCCGCCCACCGCCAGGTACCCGGCCATCGCGGCAGCGCGCACCAGCGTCACCACGACCAGCACCGCCCGGGCGCCGGCGCGGTCGGCGAACGCGCCGAGCGGCACCGCGGCCGCCATGCCCACGGCGCTCGCGACCGCCATGCCCGCGCCCACCGTCACCACGGGCAGCCCGAGGATCCGGGTGAAGTACAGCGCCCAGATCGTGAACCACAGGCCGTCGCCGAGCGCGGACACCCCGCGTCCCCACAAGAGGCTTCTCATGCAACCACCCTTCACGAGAGCCTGAATGGTAAGCACAGCAATCACCGTTCAGCAACCCATGAATGGTGTTAGGATCGCGTTGTGAGCGGAATGGTCGAACCCGGAAACGCCGTCCAGAGCGCGATCGTCGGGCTGACACGGGAGCTGTCCGACCCCGTGCGGCTCACGGCGCTGCAGCTGCTGGCCGCGGAAGGCCCGCACACGATGGTGCAGCTGGCCGACGCGCTGGGCGTCACCGCGCCGCGGCTGGGCAACCACCTGGCGCGGCTGCGGGCCGCCGGGCTGGTGACGGTCGAGCACGCCGGGCGCCACGCGCTGTACCGCGTCGGCCGTGACGACCTCCTGCCGGTGCTCACCGCGCTCGCCCGCTACGGCGGCAACGACTCCCTCGCGCCACCGCGTCCGGCGGAGTCCACAGTGGACATCGCGCACACGTGCTACGACCACACCGCCGGCCGGCTCGGCGTGACGGTGTTCGCCATGCTCGTCGACCGCGGCGCCCTGCGAGCCCCGGACGGTTCGGCGGCGGACCTGACCCTGGGCGGCGACGTCTCGGCGTTCCACGACCTCGGCGTCGACCCGGCCGCGGTGGACCCCGGCCGCCGCCGGCTCGCGACCGCGTGCCTCGACCGCACCAACCGCGTCCCCCACCTCGGCGGCGTCCTCGGCCACGAGGTGCTGGCGGCGTTCCTCGCGGCGGGCCTGGTCCGGCGCGGTGACGGGGACCGCGAACTGACCATCACGCCGAGCGGCAGCCGCCGGTTCGACGCGCTGGGGCTCTACTCCGGCAGCGGCACCTCGTGAAAGTCCGGAGTGGCCCCGCGAAAGTCGCCATGACGGGCCCACGTGAGCCTGACCCGCAGAACGACGACGGCGCCCGCGTCGAAAGAGCCGGCGAACTCCGGGAACGCCGCCACGTAGGCCGCCGTGCAGCGGCCGAGATCCGCGCCGGCCGGGAAGTCGGCGGTGCCCTCGCCCTGCAGGGTCGTACCGTCCGGTCCGCCGACGACCACCGCGACCCGGCCGTCGCGGCGCAGGTTCGCGACCTTGCGCGAGTCCGGTTTGGCGTCGAAGACGAGCTCGCCGCGGTCAGTGACGGCGAAGGTGAGGTACGCGGCCTGGGGCTGCCCGCCCGGCCCGAGCGTCGAGACGACGCCCGCCCGCTGCGCCCGCACGTAGCCGATCAGGTCCACGAGCCCAGGCTAGTCACCGCACCGAGCGCGTGAGCCGGACGACTTCGCCGTCTTCCGCGGAAACGTCGTCTCGTCCGGAGATACACCCCTAGGCTGGGCCGTATCCACACGGGCGCTCACTGCCTCCTGCGAGTATCCCGAGTGGAGCGAAGGTGGGTCGGATGAACGAGCCGGAGGTCACCAGGCGGCACCTGGTCGTCTGCTGCGACGGCACCTGGAACACGCCGGACCAGCTGCAACAGGGCCGGCCGGCGCCGACGAACGTCGCGCGGATCCACCACACCGTGGCGAACCTCGACACGCAGGCGCGGTACTACCACCCCGGCGTCGGGACCGGCACCGGGCTGCTCGACCACCTCGAAGGCGGGCTCGTCGGCAAGGGTCTCTCCGAGAACATCAAGAGCGCCTACGGCTGGCTCGCGCGCACCTACTCCCCCGGCGACGCGATCCACCTCTTCGGGTTCAGCCGCGGCGCGTTCACCGTCCGCAGCCTCGGCGGCATGATCAGCCGCTGCGGCCTGCCTGCGGACCTCAAAACCGCCGAGTCGACCGAGTTCTGGGCCGAGGTCGACCGGCTCTTCACCGACGGCTACCGGAAAGAGGCCGGCGAGGCGCCCGTACCGGTCCCGATCGAGTTCCTCGGCGTCTGGGACACCGTCGGCTCGCTCGGCATCCCCGACTGGCTCGGCCCGCTGAAGCTCGTCGAAGACCACGTCGGGCACCTCCCCCGGTTCCACGACACCAAGCTGGGCGAGCACGTCAAGCACGCCCGCCAGGCCCTGGCCATCGACGAGATGCGCGGCCCGTTCATGCCGACCCTGTGGTCGAACCTGCACGAGGTGGGCGGCGACCGCACGGCCAAGCAGGTCTGGTTCCCCGGCGACCACTGCGACGTCGGCGGCGGCCACGACCGCACCGGGCTGTCCGACGCCGCCCTGCAGTGGATGATCGACGAGTGCCGCGCGGCCGTGCCGGACCTCGTCTTCGACGACGCGATGTACAAGCAGATCACACCCGACGCCCAGGACGTGCTGCACAACTCGCTCCACAGCGTTTACACGGTCCTGTGCCCCGCGCCGCGCGCCTTCCCGTTCCTCACCGCCGGTTCCGCCGAAGTCTCGCCGTCCACTGTGGACCGGCAGGCGTCGCCGCCGATCACCACGGGCACCTACCGTGACGGGCGCCATCTCGATGCCGGTGAGTCGGCGACGGTCGAGGTCTACGCCGGGAAGCCGTGGAACTGGACCGGCATCTACCTCGAGCCCGGCGAGTACGCGTTCGCCGCCGAAGGCACCTGGCTGGACGGGAAGATCGCGCACCACCCGGACGGCACCGAGGCGGCCGCCGGGCCGGACTTCCAGGACGTGCTGCACGCGCTCGCGACGACGTCGGCCTGGCTCCAGACCCAGCTCGCCCGGCTCAACGACGCCGAGGCCCGCGCGTTCGGCGGCCGCCGGTGCGAAGACGCGAAGTGGATGGCGCTGATCGGTGCGGTGGCGGCCCGGAACCTCGATGCCCACGACGTGCAGCAGCCGTACGAGGCGGTGCTGATCGGCGGCCGGCTGGAGAAGTGGGTGGTCCGGAAGCCGGGCTACTTCTACGCGTACGCCAACGACAGCTGGCTGGGGTACTCGGGCAACCGAGGTTCGTTACGGCTGACCGTCGAGCGACTCGGCTGACCGCGCCGACACCTTCTCCTCGACGTCGTGCAGCGGGACACCCCGCCGGTCGCGCACGAAGAAGCTCGCCACCAGCCCGATCACCGTCATGCCCGCCAGGTACGCGCACACCGAATACACGGTGCCGGTGCTCGACTGCAGCGCCTCCGCGATCGTCGGGGCGAACGCCCCACCCAGCACCGCGCCGATCGCATACGACAACGCCGCGCCGCTGTACCGGACGCGCGTCGGGTACATCTCCGCGTACAGCGCCGCCTGCGGGCCGTACGTGAACCCGAGGCCGACCGAGAACAGCACCAGCGCGAGCACCAGCAGGCCCACGTTCGCCGTGTCGAGCAGGGCGAAGAACGGCACCATCCACACCAGCTGGACCGCGAACCCGATGCGGTACACCGTGATCCGGCCGATGCGGTCGGCGAGGTACCCGCCCACCAGCGTGCTCACCAGCCACGCCACCGCCGAGATCATCACCGCGACCAGCACCGCCGACCGGTCCAGGTGCAGGTTCTTCGTCGCGTACGACTGCACGTACCCGCCGGTCGTCATGTAGCCCACGGCGTTGTTCGCCGCGAACAGCAGCGCCCCGAGGACGACCGGCATCCCGTGGTGGCGCAACAGGGGCACCAGCGGCAGGCTCGACCGGCTGCGCGTCCGGCGGACCTCCTCGAACACCGGGCTTTCCGCGACGCGGCTGCGGATCACGAACCCGGCGATGATGAGCACGAAGCTCAGCAGGAACGGGATCCGCCAGCCCCACGCCAGGAACTGCGCCGGCGTCGTCACCGCGGCCGCCAGCGCGAGCGCGCCGTTGGCCAGCAACAGCCCGATCGGGACGCCGATCTGCGGGAACGCGCCGTACAGCCCGCGCCGGTCGGCCGGGGCGTGCTCGACGGCCAGTAGGGCCGCGCCTCCCCACTCGCCGCCCGCGGAAAGTCCCTGCACGATCCGCAGCAGCACCAGCAGGATCGGAGCCGCCACGCCGATCGACGCGGTGGTCGGCACCAGGCCGATCAGCACGGTCGAGACGCCCATCAGCAGCAGCGTCGCGATCAGCATCGCCCGCCGGCCGAGCCGGTCGCCCAGGTGCCCGGCGACGATCGCGCCGATCGGCCGGAAGAAGAAGCTGATGCCGACCGTCGCGAACGACAGGATCAGCGCGTCCTTCCCCAACGCGGAGAAGTACTGCGTGGCGAAGACCAGCCCGGCCGAGATGGCGTAGACGAAGAAGTCGTACCACTCGATGGTCGTGCCGGCCATCGCGGCGAGGACGACCCGGCGGTGTTCACGATCGATGCCTCTCGCCATGACAGCTCCTTCGGTGTCCGCGAATGTTGGCAAGGATCGTATATGGTTTCCGATATGATCGGCAACCCGTCAGGTCCAGGAGGTCCCGGCGACGAAGTCCTCGAACGACCGGGGCGGCCGGTGAAGAGCCCGCTCGACGCCGTCCTCGAGATCGGCGCCCCGGCCTTCTCGGAGGTCGTCGAGCAAGCCCGCGAGCAGGCGCGCCACGGTTCGCGGGACGCCGTAAGCGGTTTGCTGCTCGATGAACGCCTCGGGGTCGACGTCTTCGTAGTCGATCTTCCGCCCGGTCGCCCGCGCAATCAGGTCGACCGCCTCGCCGAAGCCCACCGCCCGCGGGCCGGTCAGCTCGTAGACCTCGCCGTCGTGGTGATCGGTGGTCAGCGCCGCCGCGGCGACGTCGGCGATGTCCTCGGCGTCGACGAACGGCACGCGGCCGTCCCCGGCCGGCAGGGAGAGGACGCCGTCGCGGATGCCCTGCGCCCACGGGCCTTCGCTGAAGTTCTGCGCGAACCAGTTCGGGTGCAGGATGGTCCAGTCGACACCGGATTCGCGGACGGCCTGCTCGGCCGCGTACAGCGGATGACCCTCCTCGCCGGCGCGCGGCGCGGACAGCAGCACCAGCCGTCGCGCCCCTGCGGCCACCGCTTCGGCCACGAACCGCGGGAGCCGTGGTTCGGTCTGTAAGTCGGGTTCAACGAGGTAGACGGCCGTCACGCCGTCCAGGGCCCAGCTGGACGGGTCTCCGAGATCAAAACCGTTGGCGCGCGAAGCAATCCGGGCATTGTCGACGCGCTGGGCGACGCGGCGACCGGTCTTGCCGGTGCCGCCGAGAACCAAAATGCTCATGCCTTCAGACAACCGCGGATTCCCAAGACGATCCATGGGAGAAAGTCGATGATTTCTTTGTGATCGTCTAGGGTCGGGTCCATGGACGTCCTGAGCGACCTGCTGCACCGGGCCCACGCCTCGGACGCGCTGGTCCGGCAGCTGATCCAGCGGCCGCCGTGGTCGCTGACCTTCGCGGACGCCCCGCCGCTGACCATGGTCGCCACGCTCGGCGGGCACGCGTTCCTCGGTCTCGGCGCCGGGCCGCCGGTTCGCCTCGCCGCCGGGGACATCGCGCTGATCAAGGTGCCCGGCTACACGATCGCCGACGACCCGGCCACCGCGCCCCAGGTCGTCATCCGGGGCGGGCGGAAGTACCCGATCACCGGCACGGGAGACGTGAGCCCCCGGGCGCCACGCACCTACGGCGACGGCACGCCGGGCGCCACGAGCATGTTGCGGGGCGCGTTCGAACTCCACGGCGTCGTCGCCGGCCGCCTCCTGGACATGCTCCCGCCGCTGGCCGTCGTGGCCGCCGGACCGCGGACGGGAGCGGCTCTCGACCTGCTCGCCGCCGAGGTCGCCCGCGACGAACCGGGCCAGGACGCCGTGTTGCGCCGCCTGCTGGACCTCGTGCTCGTCCTGGCTCTGCGGGCCTGGTGCGCTTCGACGGAGACGCCGCCGGCCTGGTACCGGGCGCTGGGCGACGCCGGTGTCGGGGAAGCCCTGCGCCTGCTGCACGCCGAGCCCGCCCACCGGTGGACGGTCGCCTCGCTCGCCGCCCGGGTGGGGTTGTCGCGGGCCGCGTTCGCCGCCCGCTTCGCGCACCTCGTCGGCGAGCCGCCGCTGACGTACCTCACCGGCTGGCGGATGACGCTGGCCGCGGATCTGTTGCGGGACACCGAAGACACCGTCGCCGCGGTGGCCAAGGCCGTGGGCTACGAAGACCCGTTCGCCTTCAGCGTGGCCTTCAAACGCAACCGCGGCGCCAGCCCGTCGGACTGGCGCCGCGGCCGGGAGTACGTCAGCTCGTGAGCGTCGCCGGGTCGCTCGTGCTCGGCCGGCCGGTCTCGACGTGCCCCGCCAAGCGGCGCAGGAACTTCGGATCGCGGTCCGACGAAACCGACACGTCGTACCAGTTGTTGCTGCGCCGGGTGTCCACGTGCTCGACGACCCGCGTGCCCGGACGCAGGCGGTGCGTCGACGAGCACCGGCCGTACGCGTCCGACACCTTCAGCTGCACCGTCGTGGTGCCGCTGTTGGTCAGGACGAGCGCGAGCTCCCCGCCTTCCTGACGGAAACCCACCTCGGGCCCGGCGCCGCCACCGCGGAACTGCCGCACGAAGCCGTTGGGTCCGTAGGCGGTGTAGTCGTAAGCCCCGGAAGCGGGCAAAGCGGCCGCCAGCGACTGGCCGGCGCCGGCCGTGTACGTCCGCGGCTCACCCGAGGGCGTCACGACGGAGAACGTCGCGCCCGCGCGGCCGTGGTTGGCGAACGTGACCGTCAACGTGCCGGAGGCGAGCCGGGCGTCGGCCGACAGGTCGTACGGCAGCGCCCGCGCCGGCCGCAGCCCGCGCTCCTGCTTCGGCAGCACGTTGTGCGCCGGGACCGCGGGCACGTAGTCCGGGTGCCGCACGCGGTCCGGCGGCTCGTAGCCCGCCGTGTCCGGCAGCGCCGGCACGCGCACGTCGGTGCGCGCGAAGTCGAACGCCGACGTCAGGTCGCCGCACACCGAGCGCCGCCACGCCGTGATGTTCGGCTCCTGCACGCCGAAGCGCCGTTCGATGAACCGGATGATCGACGTGTGGTCGAACGTCTCCGAGCACACGTAGCCGCCCTTGCTCCACGGCGACACCACCAGCATCGGGACGCGCTGGCCGAGCCCGTACGGGCCGGCCGGGTTCGACGCCGAGCCGGCGAAGATCTCCCCCGTCGTGTCCACAGTGGATTGACCGGCCGAGGCGTACGGCGGGAGCACGTGGTCGAAGAAGCCGTCGTTCTCGTCGTAGGTGATCAGCAGCGCGGTCTTGCTCCAGACCTCCGGGTTCGACGTCAGCGCGTCGAGCACCTGCGCGATGTACCAGGCACCGTAGTTCGTCGGCCAGTTCGGGTGCTCGCAGAACGCCTCCGGCGCCGTGATCCACGAGACCTCCGGCAGCTTCCCGGCCTTGACGTCGGCACGCAGCCGGTCGAAGTAGCCGTCGCCCGCCTTCGCGTTCGTGCCGGTGCGCGCCTTGTCGTACAGCGGGTCGCCGGACTTCGCGTTGCGGTAGGAGTCGAAGTACAGCAACGAGTTGTCGCCGTAGTTGCCGCGGTAGGCGTCCTCGATCCAGCCCCAGCCGCCGGCGGCGTCGAGGCCGTCACCGACGTCCTGGTAGATCTTCCACGACACCCCGGCCTGCTCCAGCCGCTCCGGGTAGGTCGTCCAGGAGTAGCCCTTCTCGTCGTTGCCGAGGACCGGGCCGCCGCCCTTGCCGTCGTTGCCCGTCCACCCCGTCCACATGTAGTAGCGGTTCGGGTCGGTCGAGCCCATGAACGAGCAGTGGTAGGCGTCGCAGATCGTGAACGCGTCGGCCAGCGCGTAGTGGAACGGGATGTCCTCGCGCGTCAGGTACGCCATCGTGGTCGAGCCCTTCGCGGGCACCCACTTGTCGTACTTGCCGCCGTTCCACGCCGCGTGCGTGTCGTTCCAGCCGTGCGGCAGGTCCTGGATGAACTGCAGGCCCAGGTTGTCCGCTTCGGGGCGGAAGGGCAGGATGTCGCGCTTGCCGTCGGACTGCGCCCAGACGGACTTGCCGGAGGCCAGCGTCGCCGGGCGCGGGTCGCCGAAGCCGCGGACGCCGCGCAGGGTGCCGAAGTAGTGGTCGAACGACCGGTTCTCCTGCATGAGGACCACGATGTGCTCGATGTCCTTCAAGGACCCGGTGCGCCGGTGAGCGGGGATTTCGGCGGCGCGGGCGATGCTGGTGGAGAGTGCGGAAAGGGCGGCGGTGCCGCCGGCCAGCTGCAGGAAACGCCGTCGGTTGACGTCCGTCATGGGGACTCCGGGGGTGTCGTGGTGGAGAGCCGGGTCAGTATGTGCGGGACTTCGAGAACCTGTGCCGGGCCCGAGGCTAACGCCGGGCGAAACCCTGGTAAACGACTGCGGTCGGACATGATCTTGACACGTTTACGGAAGTACGTACTAATGTAGTACTTCACTATGAACGACTTCGCCAAAGATCCCGACGACCGCCTCTACTCCCCCGACGTCCGCGGCGCGCTGGCCGAGTTCACCCGGGGCGAGGACACCGGCGTGCTCGAAGCCGCCGCGGCCGTCCGCACCGCCGCGCGGAGCCTCGACCAGCTGCGCTCACGCGGCACCGACAGCCGCGGCCTCAGCCCCGGCGCCCTCGACATCCTCATCCGGCTCAGCACGGCGGAAGCGAACATCAAGGACCTCGCCGCGTCCGCCGGGGTCAGCTCGCGCAACGTCACCGGGCTGGTCGACACCCTGGAGCGCGCCGGGCACGCGGTGCGGGTCCCCGACCCGCGCGACCGGCGTTCCGTGCTGGTCCGGATCACCGACGACGGCCGGACGTGGCTCGAAGAGTTCCGCCGTCCGTCCCAGCTGGCCATGGCGGCGCTCTTCCGCGGCTTCACCGCCGCCGAGACGACCCAGCTGCGGCACCTCTGCCTGCGCCTCGCCGAGAACCAGCAGCACCTCGCCCGTCACCTGGAGGACCGATGACCACCCGTGAGACCGTCCTGGCCTACTCCCGCGCCCGCTTCGCCGGCGACGTGACCGCCGCGGCCGAGCAGCTCGCCGGCACGTTCACCTTCCGCAGCCCGCTGATCAGCTCCGATGACGCCCGCGGCCACCTCGCCGGGCTCGGCGGGTTCGTCAGTGTGGTCACCGGAGTGGACATGCTCAGCGAGCTGTACGGCGAATCGGAGGCGACGCTCGTGTACGACGTCCACACCGCGACCCCGGTCGGCACCCAGCGCACGGCCGAGCACTTCCGGTTGCGGGACGGCAAGATCACGGCCATCACGCTGATCTTCGACGCCACCCCGTGGCACCCGATCATGGCGGCGGCCGGCCTTTGACGGCGGCGCCCGCCCGCCTTCCGCCGCGTCTTCGGCCGCCGGGGCGCGGCGCCACGGGAAAGGAACAGCGGTACCCGCCCGACTGCCCGGATCAGGGTCGCGGGCTGAGCTCGAACACGGGCGGGGCACCGCCGCGACCGGAATACCGGTTCGCCAGGCCACAAACTCAGCCGGCGCGCAGGGCGTAGCGGCGTTCGGCGTAGGCCAGGTCGTCGCGCCACAGCCGGGTCGCGGTGTGGCGCACGAGCGGGCGGATCGCCGGGGCCAGCTTCGCGGCGACGGCGAACCCGTGCCGCTCGGACGCGGCGATCGTCGCCTCGATGACGGCCGTGCGCGGGCGGCCGTCCGGTCCCGGGCCCAGCGGGGTCGCGTGCGTCTCGACGACACTGCCGACGCCTTCGCCTTCGACGATGCGCATCACCACCGTGCGCGGCTCGGGGCAGGTGAACTCCGCGAGCACCGGTACGCCCCAGCGGCCGGCGAGCCGGAAGGTGACCTCGACGAGGAAGCGGTCGTCGGCGTCGGGCACGTCGATCCCCTGCGGCGCTTCGAGCACCCGCAGGCGGCTGAACGAGTACGGGTGGAACCACGCGCCGTGCCACGGGTCGAGCCGGTTCGCGACGACGTCCTCGGGTTCGCACGTCCCGGTCACCGTGGCGACGGCGTCGAGGACGGCCGCGCCGCCGGGGCGCGCCGGCACCACGGGCGCCTCGGTCGGCGGCTCCCCGCCGAGGTTGTCGAGGCGCGCCCAGACGAGCACGCCGTCGTCGTGCGCCGGCACCGGTGACCACGTCCCGCGCTTCGAGCCGTCGATGCGCAGGCCGTGCCACCGGCAAAGGAGATCACCGCCGTCGACCCGCGCGTCGGCGAGCGGCGCGCCCAGGTGCGGGCAGGCGCCCGGGCCGATCCGGACCGCGCCGTCGCGATCGCGCCACGCGACGAGCTCGCGACCGCCGACCGTGACACCGAACGGCCGGTCGGCGCGCACCTCCCGGCTCGACGCGACGACGTACCAGTTGCCGGACGGCCGGGCCGAGGCGCGCTTGCCCGCCGCTTCGATCAGTGCGGGCGAGCAGTCGCGGTAGGTCGGTTCCTGCTTCGCCCACCGGGGTTCGGCGAACGGCTGGACGGGCCAGCGCCGCGGCCACCGCGCGGCGATCCGGCGGGTGACGTTCATCGGTCCATCGTGGCCGATCCGCATCGCACCCGCAACGCAGCGGGCTTTCTTCTCCACCGAGCGCCTCGACGTTTACCTCAGTACAGTCCGGGTAACAGCCGAGGAGTTCCGGCGTGGTCGTCGACACTCGCCGAGTTCGTGCATCGATTGTGCATCGCGACACGGCGAGAGGAGTCCGATGACGGCGCTTCCCACCGCCGATCCCACCACCGCCGATCCCACCACTGCCGGTGCCGCCGGAACGGTGGCGTGGCTCGACGCCGTGCGCCGGCGGTGCGCGACCGACGTCCACGCCTTCGTCACCGAGCGGGTGCGGGAGCACTTCACCGGCCGCGCGGCGGACACCCCGGCCCCCACCGCCTTGCCGGAGTTCGTCACCGGGGGCAAGTTCCTGCGCCCGATGTTCGCCTACACCGGCTGGCGCTGCGGCGGCCCCGAAAGCGCGGCCGCGCTGAGAGCCGCGGCCGGCCTTGAACTGCTGCACTGCTTCGCGCTCGCGCAGGACGACGTCATGGACGGTTCGGCACGGCGGCGCGGCCGGCCGTCGATGCACGTCCGCTTCGCCCGGTGGCACGAAGAGCAGGGGCTGAGCGGATCGGCGGCCCGGTTCGGCGAGTCCGCCGCGGTGCTGATGGGCGACCTGTTCCTCGTCTGGTCCGAGCAGCTGCTGCACGAAAGCGGGCTCGACGCCGACGCGCTCGCCCGCGGCCGGCCGGGTTACGACCTGCTGCGGTCCGAACTGGCCGTGGGCCAGCTGGGCGACCTGGTCAACGACGCCCGCGCCCTGCCGTCCTGGGACGACGTCCTCGACGTGATCCGCCGCAAGTCCGGCAACTACACCGTCCGCCGTCCGCTGGAGTTCGGCGCCGCCCTGGCCGGCTGCCCCGAGGACGTCATCACCGCGCTCGGCACGTACGGCGGCCTGCTCGGCGAAGCGTTCCAGTTCCGCGACGACCTGCTGGGCGTGTTCGGCGACCCGGCGGTCACCGGGAAGCCCGCGGGCGACGACCTGCGCGAGCGCAAGGCGTCCAGCGTGGTCGTGCTCGCCCGCGACCTCGCCGACCGCCGGCAGCGCACCGAGTTCGCCGGCCTGCTCGCCCTGCCCGATGTCGACGACGCGGCCGTGGCCGGCTGGCGGGACCTGATCACCGCGACCGGCGCGCGCGACCAGCTGGAGAAGTTCATCGACGACCGCGTCCGGCGGGCGCTCGAAGCGATCGACCTGGTTTCCCTGCCGCGGCAAGCGGCTTCCGCGCTCACGGTCCTCGCGAACCGCTGCACCGAGCGCGTCCGATGAGGACGGTCACCGGGCGCACCGGCCACGTCGTGGTCGTCGGCGCCGGGCTGGCCGGGTTGTCCGCCGCGCTGCACCTGGCGGGCCGGGGCCGTCAGGTCACCGTTGTGGAACGCGATCCCGAGCCGGGCGGCCGGACCGGGCGGGTCGAGACCGGCGGCTACCACCTCGACACCGGGCCGACCGTGCTGACGATGCCCTCGATCCTCGCCGAGACGTTCGCCGCCGCGGGCGCGGAAATGACCGACCACCTCCGGCTGACGCGGCTCGATCCGGCCTACACCGCGCGTTTCGCCGACGGGTCGGTGCTGCCGGTGCACTCCGACGCGGACCGCATGACCGACGCCGTCCGCGAGTTCGCCGGCCCGGACGAGGCGGCCGGGTACCGGCGGCTGCGCGCGTGGCTGACCCGGCTGTACGCGGCGGAGTTCGACCGGTTCGTCGCCGGCAACATCGACTCGCCGCTCGGCCTGCTCTCGGGCGACCTCGCCCGGCTCGTCGCGCTCGGCGGGTTCCGGCGCCTGGACGCCCGGATCGGCGCGTTCCTGCGCGACGAGCGCCTCAAGCGGGTCTTCACCTTCCAGGCGCTGTACGCCGGCGAGTCGCCGATGCGGGCGCTCGCGCTCTACGCGGTCATCTCCTACATGGACACCGTCGGCGGCGTGTACTTCCCCGACGGCGGCATGGCCGCGGTGCCCCGGGCCATGGCCCGCGTCGCGGCGGAGACCGGGGTGGAGTTCCGGTACGGCGAAGCGGTGACGGCGCTCGAACGCCGGGGCGCGCGGATCACCGCCGTCCTGTGCGGTGACCAACGCATCCCCTGTGACGCCGTCGTGCTGACCGCGGAGCCGCACGAGAGCTACCGGCTGCTGGGCCGGACTCCGCGCCGCCCGATCCCGTTGCGCCCGGCGCCCTCGGCCGTGGTGCTGCACGCGGGTGGTCCCGGGGACTGGCCGGTGGGGCACCACACGATCTCGTTCGGCGACGGCTGGGCGTCGACCTTCCGCGAGCTCATCACCGAGGGCAGCCTGATGAGCGACCCCTCCCTGCTGATCACCCGTCCGACGGCGACCGACCCCGGGCTGGCCCCGGCCGGGCGGCAGCTGTTCTCGATCCTGGCGCCGGTCCCGAACCTCCAGCGGGGACCGCGGGACTGGGACAGCGAGGCGGACCCGTACGCCAAGGAGATCCTCGACCGGGTCCGCGCCGATCTGCTGCCCGGCTTCGAACCGGAGGCGTGGCACGTCCTCGGCCCGGCCGACTGGGCGCGCCGCGGGATGGTCGCGGGGACGCCGTTCAGCTACGCGCACTCGTTCGTCCAAACCGGACCGTTCCGGCCGCGGAACCTGCCGCCGGGCACGGAGAACGTCGTGCTCGCGGGCGGCGGGACCGTGCCGGGTGTCGGCGTGCCCACCGTGCTGCTCTCCGGCCGGCTCGCCGCCGACCGGATCACCGGGGAAGGAGCCCGATGACCCGCCGCGAACTCGACGCCGCCGGGATCACCCGCCCCGAGCTGCGCGATGCGTACGGGCAGTGCCGCGAGCTCAACGCCCGGCACGGCCGCACGTACTTCCTCGCCACCCGCATGCTCACGCCCGCGCAGCGCCCCGCCGTCCACGCCCTCTACGGGTTCGCCCGCCGCCTCGACGACCTCGTCGACGAGCCGGAACCCGGCGCCACCCCCGACTCGATCGCCGCGGCGCTGCTGGACGTCGAAGAAGGGTTCCTGAAGGAGCTCGCCGCCGGGCACAGCGACGACCCGCTGCGCACCGCCGTCATCGACACCGCGACCCGGTACGCCATCCCGGAGCCGTACTTCCGCGCGTTCTTCGCTTCGATGCGGATGGACCTCACCGTGACCGGCTACCCGACCCGCGCCGCGCTCGACGAGTACGTGCACGGCTCGGCCGAGGTCATCGGGCTGCAGGTGCTGCCCATCCTCGGCACCGTCATCCCGCGTGCGGAGGCCGCGCCGCGCGCCGCGGCCCTCGGCAAGGCCTTCCAGCTGACCAACTTCCTGCGCGACGTCGCCGAGGACCTCGAGCGCGGCCGGGTCTACCTGCCGGCCGACGAGCTCGCCGCGGCCGGCGTCGACCGCGACCGGCTCGGCTGGTGCGCCCGCACCCGCCGGATCGACCCGCCGGTGCGGCGCGCGCTCGCCGACCAGGTCGCGGCCACCCGCCGCGTCTACGCGGAGGCCCGGCCCGGCATCGCCATGCTGCACCCGGTGTCGCGGCCGTGCGTCGCGACCGCGTACGTCCTCTACGGCGGGATCCTCGACCGCATCGAAGCCGCGGGCTTCAACGTCTTCGCCGGCCGGGCCCGCGTGCCCCGCCACCGGCGGCTGGTCGCGGCCTGCGACGCGCTCGTGCGGGCGCAGTGGGCCCGGCGCCGGCACCCGGCGGTGACCTGAGGTGGGGCGCGGGGAGTACCTGCTCGTCCTCGGCGCGTGCGTCCTGGTGACGCTGCCGCTCGAGCTGGCCGGCGCCCGGGTGTACCGCCGGCCGGGGCGGCTGGCGCGCGCGGTGCTGCCGGTGGCCCTGGTGTTCCTGGTGTGGGACGCCCTCGCCATCGCCGCCGGCGTCTGGGACTTCGACCCGGCGTTCGTCACCGGGCTGGGCCTGCCGTTCGGGATTCCGCTCGAAGAGGTGCTCTTCTTCGTCGTGGTCCCGGTCTGCGGGGTCCTGACGTACGAGGCGGTCGGCCTGACCGGGCAGCTGCTGCGCCGGCTCGTCCGGCCGCTGCTCGACCGGCGGCGGGTGCGCCGCTGATGCCCTGGGGTTACACGGTTCCCGCGATCGCCGCCGTGGTCGCGGTGGTCGCGGCGGAGGTCTTCCTGCTGCGCACCGGGCTGTTCCGGCGGGCCGGTTACTGGGTCACGATGGTGATCGTGATCGCCTTCCAGATCCCGATGGACGGGTGGCTGACCAAGCTGTCCGCGCCGATCGTCCGCTACTCCCCCGACGGCATCACCGGCTGGCGGTTCCCGTGGGACATCCCGGTGGAGGATTTCCTGTTCGGCTATGCCCTCGTCACCGCGGTCCTGCTCCTGTGGGAACGCGGGAAGCCGCGAAAGGACAGTGCATGAAAGGCAACGGGCTCCCCCGCGCCGAGGTGCCCGCGGCGTTCGACGCCGGGGCCGCGTCGTACGACCGGCTGGTCGGGATGAACCCCGGCTACCACCGCGACCTGCGCCTTTCGGCGCGCCGGCTCGTCCGGCCCGGCCACTCCGGGCTGCGGATCCTCGACGCGGGCTGCGGCACGGGCGCGTCGACAGCGGCGCTGCTGGCGATCGCCCCGGACGCGCGCATCACCGCGATCGACGCGTCGGCCGCGATGCTCGACCGGGCCCGCGCGAAGTCCTGGCCATCCACAGTGGACTTCCGGCACACCCCGGTCGAAGACCTGGCCGGGGTGGCGGGCCCGTTCGACGCGATCCTCGCCGCGTACCTGCTGCGCAACGTCGCCGACCCCGACGCGACCCTGCGGGCCCTGCGCGGGTCGCTGCGCCCCGGCGGGCACCTCGCCCTGCACGAGTACTCCGTGCGCGATTCCCGCCGCGCGCGCTGGGTGTGGAACGCGGTGTGCGGCGCGATCGTCATCCCGCTCGGCCGGGTCACCACCGGCGACGCCACGCTCTACCGGCACCTACGCCGCAGCGTCGTGGCCTTCGACGGCGTCCGCGACCTCTGCGACCGGCTGACCCGCGCCGGGTTCACCGACGTCCGCACCGGCACGATGCCGGGCTGGTCGCGCGGGATCGTCCACACGGTCCTGGGCACGGCGCCGTGATCGCCGGACGCGACCGCCGGGCGGAGACCCACCCGGCACCCGGCGGGCTCCCCGACGCCGGACTGCTCGGCCGCCGTCCGCGCGCGGCCGTCGTCGGAGGTGGCATCGCCGGGCTCAGCGCGGCGACCGGCCTCGCCGAACGCGGCGCCGACGTCACGGTGTTCGAGCGGGAAAGCTTTCTGGGCGGCCGCGCGGGCGGCTGGCCCGAGCGGCTGCCGGACGGCACCGGCGTCACGATGAGCCGCGGCTTCCACGCGTTCTTCCGGCAGTACTACAACCTGCGCGCCCTGCTCTCGCGCACCGACCCTGGCCTGGAGCGGCTCGTCCCGGTGCCCGACTACCCGCTGATCGATCCGCACGGACGCACCGACACGTTCGCCGGGCTGCCGCGGACGCCGCCGGTGAACGCCCTGGCGTTCGCCTTGCGCAGCCCGACGTTCCGCGCCCGCGACCTGCTCCGCCTCGACGGGCGGCAGGCGCTGCCGCTGGCGGCCGTCAGCGTCCCCCGCGTCTACGAGCAGCTCGACCACCTCGACGCGGCGTCGTTCCTCAGCGCGATCAACTTCCCCGCGGCGGCGCGGCACCTGGCGTTCGAAGTGTTCTCCCGCAGCTTCTTCGCCGACCCGGGCGAGCTTTCGGCGGCCGAGCTGGCGACGATGTTCCACCTGTACTTCCTGGGTTCGTCCGAAGGCTTGCTCTTCGACGTGCCCGGCGAGCCGTTCCCGCAGGCGCTGTGGAACCCGTTGGGCGACTACCTTTCCGGGCGGCGCACCGACATCCGCTGCGGAACGGCCGTCTCCCGTGTCTCCCGCGACGCCGAGGGGTTCCAGGTCGACGGTTCGCGGTTCGACGCGGTCGTGCTCGCGTGCGACGTGGCGGGGCTGCGCCGGATCGTCGCGGCCTCACCGGAGCTGGGCACACCGTCGTGGCGGGCGGCGATCGAGGGGCTGCGCACGGCGCCGCCGTTCGTGGTCCGGCGGCTGTGGCTCGACCGGCCGGTCGCCGCGCACCGGCCGGCGTTCCTCGGCACGGGCGGTTTGCCGCCGCTGGACAACATCAGCGTCTTGGACCGGTACGAGGGCGAGGCCCGCCGCTGGGCCGCGCGCACCGGTGGGTCGGTGGTCGAGCTGCACGCGTACGCGTCCGACGGGGTCGGGCTGGACAAGCGCCTGCACGAGCTGTACCCGGAGACCGCCGACGCGCGCGTGCTGGGCGAGGTCACGGTGACGCGGGAGGATTGCCCGCTGTTCCCGGTGGGCGGGTTCGCTTCCCGGCCGGGCGTGGTCACCCCGGAGCCGGGCCTGGTCCTGGCGGGCGACGCGATCCGCATCGACCTCCCGGTGGCCCTGATGGAACGCGCGGCGACAACCGGCTGGGCGGCGGCGAACGAGCTGCTGACGGGCTGGGGCCTGGCCGGGCACCCGCTGCGGTCGGTCCCCAACCGCGGTCGCCTCCGCTGGCTCGACCGGCTCGCCGCGGGTGGGTCACGGCTCCCGCGATGACATGAAAGGGTCGTTCATGTCGTCTGGCGACATGAACGACCCTTTCATGACGGTCGGGGCGCTCTCAGCCGGGCGCCGCGCGTCCTGAATGAGTCATTCAGGACGCCGGAGGTCCTGAATGACTCATTCAAGACCTTTCGGCGAGCCGGCCGGAGTCAGGGGCGCCCCACTCCGGGGTCGCTCGGGTGCGGCTTCAGCGGTGTCACCGTCACCGCCATCCACACGTGCAGCGGCATCGACTCGAGCACCTGCCCCAGCTCCGCCTCGTCCGCCGCGGCGAACAACCCGATCGTGTGCCACTCCCCCGGGCCCTCCGGCGGCTTCCACAGCCGCAGGATGTGCCCCTGCGCCGCCAGTTCCCCGCTCCGCGCGGCCTCGCGCCGTCGCGTGTCTGCCACCGCTTCGTCCGACGTGCCCGGCGGCACGGTCGTCCTCATGTCGACGAGGAACTCCATCGTCGTGCTCCCTTCAGAGGCGCGAGACCTGGTAGTGGGCGATCTGCCACGCGTCCCCGACGCGGCGGACGATCACGCTCAGGTGCACCGAGATCGTCGGCCGGTCGGTGAAGGCGAAGTCCACACTGGAATACCCGAGGAGCACGTCCTCGGCCAGCCGCCGGGTCTCGGCGATCCGGTACTCCGCCGTCATCCCGAGCGGCTGGGAGTCGTAGTACGCGGCCACGCCGTCCCGGCCCACGCTGTACGGGTGCAGGCCCTGGAAGATCGCGTCTTCGGTGAAGATCGCCGCGACGCGCTCGGGATCGTGCGCGTCGACGGCGGACTTCCAGGCGTCCAGCACTCCGGTGAGGATGTCCATGACGGTCAGTGTCCCGCGCTCTGGCCGCCGTCGACGTGCAGGATCTCGCCGGTGACGAACGGCGCGCCCTCCAGGTAGACGACCGCGTCGACGATGTCGCCGGTGTCGCCGATCCGCCCGACCGGGTGCAGGCCGGCGAGCGCGTCGTGCGTCGAAGCCGGGTGCATCGGGGTGCGGATGATGCCGGGCGACACGGCGTTCACGCGCACGCCGCGCGTGGCGTACTCGATCGCCAGGGACTTCGTCACCGAGTTCAGGCCGCCCTTGGTCAACGACGCCAGCGCCGAGGGCACCGCGCTGTTCGCGTGGTCGGTCAGGCTGGTCGTGACGTTGACGACGTGCCCGCCGCCGACCTCCAGCATCGCGGCGATCGCGCGCTGGGTGACCTCGAAGAAGCCGCGCAGGTTGACGCCGGTCACGAGGTCGAAGTCGTCGCCGGTGTAGTCGGTGAACGGCTTCGCGGTGAAGACGCCGGCGTTGTTGACGAGCGTGTCGACGCGGCCGAACGTCGCCAGCGCCTGCTCGATCACGCGGGCGCCGACGGCCGGGTCGGCGATGTCGCCCGCGACGGCCAGGAGCCCGGCGTCGCCCGACTGGGTGATGGAGCGCGAATTCGCGACGACGGCGTAGCCGAGCTTGCGGTACGCCTCGACCACCGCGGCGCCGATGCCCTGCGAGGCGCCGGTGACGACCGCGACCTTCTGGATGCTCATGAGTCCTCCTTGTGGGTGTTCCTCCTGAGCCGAGGATGTGCCGGGTGGACGGGGTTCGCCACGACCGGTTCGCTTCCAGCTGGAAGGCCCGGACTCCCACCGCACTAAGCTCCCGGTATGGAGCTACGCCAGCTTCGGTACTTCGTGGCCGTCGCCACAGAGCTGAACTTCGGCCGGGCCGCGGAGCGGTTGCGCATCGCCGGGCCTTCGCTGTCCCAGCAGATCAAGGCGCTCGAACGCGACCTCGGCGTCCGCCTCTTCGACCGCGACCGCCGCTCGGTGACGCTCACCGAGTGCGGCGAGTCGCTGCTGCCGCGGGTGCTCGCGCTACTGGAGCAGGCGGACGAGCTGCGCCGCTCGGCCGCGGGGATCGCCGCGCGCGAGCCGGTGCGGCTGGGGTACGTCAACTGGCACCCCGCCGACCTGCTCGACCGCGTCGCGGGCGTCGCGCACCTGCACGTCGACACGTGGGTGCTGCCCTCGCACGCCCAGCTGCGCCGGGTCGCCGACCAGAGCATCGACCTGGCGATCTGCTGGGCGCGAGCCGCCGATCTGGCCGAGCACGACCTCGAAGCCCACCTCCTCGGGGCGGACCGGCTCCACGCGATCGGCACCGGCAGCGCCGAGGTGGCGGCGAAGGACGTCGTCGTGCTCGTCGACGACGACACCGCCAGCTGGGCGTCCTGGAACGTCTACGCCGAGGAGTTCGCGCAGGTCACCGGCGCCGATGTCGTGCACACCCACGACGGCGGCGTCACCGGCCCGGCGTTCTTCGACCACGTCCGCCGGCTGCGGCGCCCGGTGCTCAACTCCCCGAAGGGCCAGACGGCGCCCGTCCCGCCGGACCTCGCGCGCCGGCCGGTGACCGGCCCGGCACCGTTGTGGACGTGGTCGCTGGTGTCCCGCCGCGACGAGACCCGCGCCCCGGTCCTGGCGACGATCACGGCACTGACCCGGGACGTCGGCCCGCTGGACCTCGACACCGGGTGGGTGCCCGCCGACGACCCGCACGCGGCACTCAGCCGAACGCCCGCACCGCCACGTCCTGCCAGCCGGTCCACGTCTTCAGCCGCTCCTGGTACTCCTCGGTGACCGCGGCGAGGGACTTGCCGAGGAACAACCGCAACGGCGGGTCGGCGGCGTCGACGAGGTCGAGGATCGCCGCCCGGGTGGCGTACGGGTCGCCGACGGCCCACTGGCCTTCGCCGACTGCCGGGTAGTCCGGATTGACCGTGCTCCGCCGCGAGCCCACGCTCAGCCAGTCCGTCGCGTAAGGACCCGGCTCCAGGTTGGTCACGTGGATGCCGAACTCGGCGACTTCTTGGGCCAGGGATTGGGAAAGGCCTTCCAGCGCCCACTTCGACGCGTGGTAGGCGCCGATGCCCGGGAACGCGAGGACCCCGCCCTCGCTGGTGACCTGGATGATGTGCCCGCGACGCTGCGCCCGCAGGATCGGCAGCGCCGCCTGCGTGACCCAGAGCGCGCCGAAGAAGTTCGTCTCCAGCTGAGCGCGGACGTCGGCTTCGCTCAGTTCCTCGACCCGGCCGAAGTGGCCGTAGCCGGCGTTGTTGACCACCACGTCCAGGCCCCCGAAGTGCTCCGCGGCGCGCCGGACCGCGGCGAACGCGGCGTCGCGGTCGGTGACGTCGAGCTCGAGCGGGAGGACCGCGTCGCCGTAGCGCTCGACGAGGTCGTCCAGCTGGGCGGGAGTACGTGCGGTGGCGGCGACCCGGTCGCCGCGGTCGAGGGCGGCCTCGGCCCAGTGACGGCCGAAGCCCTTCGAGGATCCTGTGATGAACCAAATCATGCTTCCATGCTGTGCCTCTTCAGGCATGAGCACCAGCGATGTCTTCGCACTCCACCTGTGCGCATCGCTCATGGCTAAGCTGGCGGCATGGCAGAAGTGACGCTGACCGGCCTGCGGGTGATCCGCGAAGTGGCGGCCACGGGCTCGTTCACCGCGGCGGCCGCGTTCCTCGGCTACACGCAGTCCGCCATCTCGCGGCAGGTGGCGATGATGGAGGCCGCCGCGGGCACGGCGCTGTTCGAGCGGCACGCCCGCGGGGTGCGGCCGAGCCCGGCCGGAGCGCTCCTGGCCCGGCACGCCACCACCGCGCTGGCCGTCGTCGACACCGCGGAGCAGGAACTGGCGGGCCTGCGCGACCGGCTGGCGGGGCGCCTGTCGATCGGCGTGTTCCCGGCCGCGGCGGCGGTCCTCGTCCCCCGGGCGCTGGCCGTCCTGCGCACCCGCCACCCCGGACTGGCCGTCACGCTCGAGGAGGGGGCGACCCCGGCGCTGCTCGCCCGGCTGCGCGGCGGGCGCACCGAGGTCGTGGTGATCGGCGTCGGCGCCGGGCTGCCCGGCTACGACCTCGCGGGCCTGCACCAGGACGTCCTGACCGAGGACGACCTGCGCGTCGCGGTGCCGGCCGGGCACCGGCTCGCCCACCGGCGGCCGGTGGACGTCGCCGACCTGCGCGACGAGACGTGGATCGTCGGCCACGGCGGACGCGGAGAGCCGCAGTTCGGTGCCTGGCCGACGCTGGACGAGCCCCGCATCGGCCACGCGGTCCGCAGCTGGACGACCCGCCTGGGCCTGGTCGCGGCGGGGCTGGGCGTCGCACTGCTGCCGGGCGTGGCGGCCGCGTCCGTCCCGGCCGGCGTCGCGGTGGTCTCCGTCGAGGACCCGTCGTGGCGCGGCCGGGCCGCGGTGGTCGTCACCCGGCACGGCCGCTCGGCGGGCGCGACCGCGGTGGTCGACGCCCTTCGCGAGCAGGCGGCCGAGCTGCGCGGCTGATCGGGGGAAGAACTCTGCCCTCCCAGTGCCGCCGGGCCCGGGGCACAATCGGTGCCATGGAGCCCACCGGTCAGCCGAAGGAGCTCGGCGACTTCCTCAAGGCGCGCCGCGCGCAGCTGAGCCCGCGCGACGTCGGCCTGCCGGAACCCGCTTCGCCGCGGCGCGTGGCCGGGCTCCGCCGCGAGGAGGTGGCGCAGCTCGCCGCGATCAGCGTCGACTACCTGACGCGGCTCGAACAGGGGCGCGTGCAGGCCTCGTCGTCGGTCCTCGCCACGCTGGCCCGCGCGCTCCGGCTGAGCGACGACCAGCAGTCCTATGTGTACGAACTGGCGGGCAAGCCCTTCCGCCGGCCGCGGCGCCGCGCGGGCGAAAAACTGCGCCCCGCCATGAAAAGGCTGCTCGACCAGCTGGCCGAAACGCCCGCGATGGTGCTGGGCCGCCGGCTGGACGTCGTGGCGTGGAACGAGTCGGCGGCGGCGCTGTTCACCGACTTCGCGCGCTACCCGGCGAACCGCCGCAACTACGTGTACCTGCTCTTCGCCGACCCACAGGTGCGCGCGCTCCACACCGACTGGGAAGAAGCGGCCCGCACGGCGGTGGCGGCCCTGCACCTGGAGGCCGCGCACGACCCGGACGCACCGGAGCTGGCGGACCTCGTCGGCGAGCTCGCGGTGCACCACCCGGAGTTCCGCACGTGGTGGGCGGCTCACCACGTGACGAGCGCGGGCTACGGCGTGAAGCGGTACCACCACCCGGTGGTCGGCGACCTGACGCTGGACTGCGACATGTGGGAAAGCCCGGACGGCAGCGGGCAGCGGCTGATGGTCCTGACGGCGGAGCCGGGCTCACCGGCGCACGAGCGGCTGCGGATCCTGGCGTCGTGGACGGCCGAGCCCGCCGGCCGGTGAGCGCGAGGCCGACGAACCGGGCGAACCCTGCCGGCGTCGAAGACCGTGAACGGGCTTGGGCGCTCGACCCGGTGGCCGCCGCGCTGGTCCTCGCCGTCCTCTGGTTGCTCGGCAGACTGGCGGTGCACCGGTGGAAGCGCTGCTCGTGAAGGTGCGCCGGTCCGGAGCCGGACCGGCGCACCGCGTGGCCCAGCTCAGCTGCCGTGCACGTGGTACGTCATGTGGTAGTCCGCGCCCGGCAGGGCGTTGAAGAACGCCTGCAGGTCGCCGAGACCGGCCTGCGTCTCGGTGATCGTCACCGAGCCGAGGGTGTCGTCCTTGCCCCCGTCCTCGTCGACGAGCGTGACCTTGATCGAGTTCGTGAACGAGGGCTTGGCGTTGAGCGCGACGGAGTCGCCCTTGCCCAGCTTGTGCGGGCCCGAGATCGTGACGCCGTTGACCCGCAGGCTGGCTTCGTCCTTCCCGATCACGTCGTCCTTCTTGACACACTTCAAGGTCTTGATGTGCAGCTCCGGCATGGTCCCTCCAGGACAATCGTGGTTGTACTGAAGACAAAGGGACCGGCGGCCGCCCCCAGATACACGCCTACCGGCGCACCAGCACCGCCGCCGCGGCGATGCCCGCCACCACGACGGCCGCCAGCGCCAGCATGCTGATCCCCATGCCGTGCGCGAAAGCGGCACGCGCGGCCGTCGCCAGCTGCTCCCCCGCCGGGCTGCCTCCGGCCACCGCGAGCGCGCCCGCCAGCGAGCCTTCCGCCGCCTCGCGCGCGGGCGGCGCGAGCACCGCCGTCGCCGAGCGGACCGAGTCCGTGTAGCCGGCGGAAAGCACGCTGCCGACGAGCGCGATCCCCAGTGCCGCACCGACTTCGCGCGTCGCGTCGTTGACCGCCGAGGCCACGCCGTACTGCGACGGCGGCACGTTGTCGAGGATCGCGCTCGTCGCCGCCGGGGCCGTCACCCCGATCCCCGCGCCCAGCACGCACACCGCGATCGCCAAGGCGGCATAACCGCTTCCGGCGTCCAGCTGTCCGATGAGGACCATCCCGATGACGACGACGGCGAGCCCGGCGCACGTCACCGCCCGCAGCCCGAACCGGCGGACCAGCGGCGCCGAGGCCAGCGACAGCGGGAACAGCGACACCGCGACGGGCCACAGCGCCAGCCCCGAGTCCAGCGCCGAATACCCCCGCACCAGCTGCAGGTACTGCGCCAGCGCGTAGAACATCCCGAACGCCGCGGTGAACTGCACGGTCACCGAAACCGACCCGGCCGCGAAGGCCGCGTCGCCGAACAGCCGGACGTCCAGCAGCGGGAACGCGCGCCGCAGCTCGTACGCGACGAACAGCGCGCCCAGCACGAGCCCGCCCGCGATCGACCCGAGCACGAGTCCGTTGCCCCAGCCGAGATCGGCGACGCGCAGGATGCCGAACACCACCGCGCCGATCGCCAGGGCGCTGAGCACCGCGCCGGGGACGTCGAACGCGTGCGGACGGCGGTCGCGCGACGTCGGCACGGTCAGGCTCGCGGCCACCAGGAGCACGGACAGCACCGCCGGCCCGAGGAAGACCGAGTGCCACGAGAAGTGCTGCAGCAGCACCCCGGCGAGCACCAGCCCGCCGAGCCCGCCGACGCCGGCCACCGCGGCCCAGGTCCCGATGGCCCGGCCGCGGCGCTCCGGCGGGAAGCTCGCGGTGATGATCGACAGCGTGGCGGGCATGATCATCGCCGCGCCGAGGCCGGTGACGGCCCGGGCCGCGATGATCCACGCCGACGTGTCGAGGAAGACCGGCGCGGCGCACCCGGCGGCGAACACGAGCAGGCCCGCGACGAGCACCCCGCGGCGCCCGTGCCGGTCCCCCAGCGCACCGGCCGGCAACACGAGCGCGGCCAGCACCAGCGTGTAGACGTCGACGATCCAGGTCTGTTCGGCCTGGCTCGCCCCGGTGTCGGCGGCCAGCGCGGGCAGCGCGGCGTTCACGATCGTCACCATGGCGATCACGAGGCCGACCGCCGTGCACATCACACCGACCGTCCACGCGCGGCGGCCGGTCGACAGCGTCACTTCCTCGACGGCTTCGGACTGCGCCCGCATGCACCTAGCCCCTCGTCCGCGGCACCGGTCTCCCCCGACGCTACGTGCGGGTACCGAGACTCGCGGCCGGGTCCTGTCTCGGTTCCCGGAGACGATGATGGTGACTGTCCGGCATGTCGCAGCCGGAAAGCCCCGCACCGCAGCCGTCCCCGCCCCAGCCGCAGGCGACGACCACGAAGCCCCGGGCCGGCACCGGTCTCCTGTCCACCGCGATCCTGCTCGCCGGGATCGGGGGCGGCCTGCCGGCGTGGCACCCGTGGGACAAGCCGGCGCCGGAGCCGGCCAAGGACCCGCAGCACATCACCGTCCAGCAGATCGGCGACCAGGACGACCCGACCGACTCCGCATCGTCCCGGCCGGTCTACTGCATGACGAACGAGACCGGCGGGCTGTACTCCATGGTGATGCCCGGCCGCTACACCGGTATCCGGGAACGGCAGTGAGCTCCGGCCCGGGCGCCGTCAGTTCGAACGAGGCTTGAGCACGTCCTCGACGAGAGGAACCGCGCGAACGCCCGCAGGTAGCCGCGGAGGCCGTCCGCCGCGGGCGCTCAGCCGGCTTCGCGGACCACACCCCGGCACAGCCGCAGCAGGGTTTCGCGCAGCTCGTCGTCACTCAGGTGGTCCAGCCGGCGGTTCACCACGCCGAGATCGCTGATCAGCCAGTACGCGGCCTGCTGGTCGACGGTCGGCGCCGGGCCGAACATCAGGCGCAGCCCGCGTTCGGCCAGCGCGTCCAGCTCGCGGGCGATCCTTTCGTGGCGGCGCACGATCGGGTCGTGCCGGCTCATCGGCGCGATCGTGCGGTAGGCCACCACCACCTGCTCGACCCACGTGGTGATGAGGTGCTCGACGCGCTCGTCGCGGCCGGCGATGCGCTCGGCGTCGTCGAGGCGGGCGGTGAGCGCCGCGACCGTGGGCGCCAGGAGCTCCTCGAGGATCGCGATCTTGGTGCGGAAGTAGTAGTAGACGTTCGCCTTGGTGACCCCCATCGCGTCGGCGATCTGCTGCAGCGAAGTCGCGTCGAACCCGTGGTCCACGAACAGCTTCCGCGCGGTGTCGAGGACCGCCTGCCTCGTCTTCTCGGCCTGGGCCGCCCGGGTCGACATGGCGTCATGCTACCTGTTACGTTGGTTTCGTTAGCCGTACGGCTAACGAAATGGAGGCAAGGTCATGGCCGAGACGGTCCTGGTCACCGGGGGTACGGGCTACGTCGCGGGCTGGTGCGTAGCGCGACTGCTGGACGACGGCTACGACGTGCGCACCACGGTCCGCGACGCGAGCCGGGGCGAGCGGGTCCGGCGGGCCGTGGCGTCGGTGTCGCCGAGGGCGGACCGGCTGGAGTTCGCGGTCGCGGACCTGCTGTCCGACGACGGCTGGAAGGAAGCCGCCGACGGCTGCGCGTACGTGCTGCACGTGGCGTCGCCGCTGGCCGGCGCGGACATGCTCGGCCCGGCCCGCGACGGGACGTTGCGTGTCCTGCGCGCCGCCGCGGCGGCGCGGGTGCGGCGGGTGGTGATGACGTCGGCGGCCAACGCGGCGAGCCCGTCGTCGTACGCGACCGACGGCGTCACCGACGAGACACTGTGGACGGATCTCGACACCCCGGGCTTGCCCGCGTACCGCCGCTCGAAGACCGCGGCCGAGCGCGCGGCGTGGGAGTTCATCGCTTCCGAATCCTCCATGACCCTCGCCACGATCTTGCCGGGCGCGGTGTTCGGCCCGATCCAGTCCGCGGACACGCTGGGCTCGACGCAGGTCGTCGCCCGGCTGCTCGCGGGGGCGATGCCCGGCACGCCGCGCATCGGCCTGGAGGTGGTGGACGTCCGCGACTTGGCCGACGTCCACGTGCGCGCGATGACCGCACCCGAGGCGGCCGGCGAGCGGTTCCTGGCGACGGGCGAGTTCCTGTGGATGCGCGAGGTCGCTGTCGCGTTGCGCGAGGGTTTGGGCGCTTCGGCCCGCAAGGTTCCGACGCGGCAGCTGCCGGACCTCGCGGTGCGGGCGGCGGCGCTGTTCGACCGTTCGCTGCGCGACATCATGCCGGGCCTCGGGCGGCGCAACCGGCACAGCATCGAGAAGGCGCGTTCGGTGCTCGGGTGGTCGCCGCGGCCGGCGCGGACGAGCGTCGTGGACTGCGGGCGGAGTCTCCTCGACCACGACGCCGTGGGGTAGCACTGGGTAGGCTTCCGGGGTGAGCGGTCACGAGGAAAGCCAGGGCCCACTGGCCGAGCGGATCGGGCAGCGGATCGGCGGGCTGTCGGCCGCCGAGCGGAGGGTGGCCGAATACCTGTGGAAGCACCCCGGGATGATCGTCCTGTCGACCGCCGGGGAGCTCGGGGAGCTGAGCGGCACCAGCGACGCCACCGTCATCCGCACGGTGAAGTCCCTCGGCTATTCGGGACTGCCCGAGCTCAAGCGCGCGGTGGGGCGGCAGGTCGTGTCCGACACGCCCGCCACCCGCCTGCGGCACCGCGTCGAGGAGGCGGGCGACGACACCGCCTCCCAGCTCGACCAGCTGCTCGCGGAGTCCGTCGACCGCCTGACCGAGACCCGACGACTGCTCACCGAGCCGGCGTTCACCCAGGCGGTCGGCCTCCTCGCCGGCGCGCGCGAGGTGCTCGGCTACGGCCTGGGAATCTCGGAGCTCCCGATGCGCTACCTGGCAACACGGCTCCAGCGCCTCGGCCGCCGGGCGCGCAGCACGTCGGCGACGGGGTTCCGCCTCGCCGACGAGCTGCTCCCGCTGGAGCCGGGCGACGTGTTCGTGCTGAACGCCCCGGAGCGCCTCCTGCCGGACATGACGACGGCGGTCCGCCACGCGCGGGCGGCGGGGGCGGGTGTCTTGCTGCTGACGGACTCGTTGGGGGCCACTTTGGACAGTCAGGTGGATGTCACGCTGCCGGCGGTGCGGTCTTCGACGGGGCTCACGCAGGAGGGGTTGAGTACTACGCTCGTGCTGGATTGCCTGCTGCTGGCGGTGGCGAAGCGCGATCCGGGCGCGGTGTCGGCGAACAACGAGCTGCTGGCCGCGCTGCGTGACCGGTTGGCGCCGAGGGACATGCGCTCGCGGCGCACGTGACGCGGTTCGGCTGACGCGGCCTTCCACAGGGTTGGCTTGTTGTGGACAAACCGGCTGCCGCAAGGCTTTCCGGCCGGTTTTGTCGGCCCAGGCCGATAGACTGAACCTGGGCACGCCCCCAGGAGGAGGGCGGGGGCGGGGCCGAGGCGCGTGAACGCTGAGGCGAGATGTCATGAACGACTCGTTCATGACGCTGGACGACAGCAAAGAGTCGTTCACAACGTCGCAAACTCCCCCGCGCACCTGAGCGGCGACAGCTGGCGGCCGCTGCCGAATTTCCAGGCGCGGCAGGGAGTTCATCGTTGCGAATGACTCATTCGGGGCGCCGGAGGTCCCGAATGAGTCATTCGCGACCTCGCGGAAACCTTGCCGGACGTAAGGCAACCCGAGCCTGCGACCGCTGTACACAGGGCAGGCTCGTTGTGGACAAACTGGCTACCGCAACGCTCTCCGGCCGGTTTTGTCGGCCCAGGCCGATAGACTGGACCTGGGCACGCCCCCCAGGAGGAGGGCGGGGGCGGGGCCGAGGCGCGGAGACCGACCGCCAAGCCAAACCCGCCGCCCGAGCGAACCCAATCCCAAGCAGCCGCGGCGATTCAGCGGCCCATTTCGATCGACCGGTCCCGCGCCGCCACCACCGCGGCCATCACCGCTGCCCGCAACGCCCGGCCCTCCAGCTCCCGCATCGCCGCGATCGTCGTTCCTCCCGGGCTGCACACCGCTGCCCGCAACCCCGCCGGGTCCACGTCCGGAGCGCCCAGCATCCGGCCCGTTCCCTCGGCCGTTGTCAAGACCAGTTCCTCCGCCAACGGCCGGGGCAGACCCGCGAGCACTCCCGCGTCGATCATCGCCTCCGCCAGCAGTGCGAAGTATGCCGGGCCGCCGCCGGACAGCGCCGTCACCGCGTCCAGCTGGGACTCGGCCACCTCGATTACGCGACCCAACGGTGCCAGCATCGTGCGCACGCGGTCCAGGTCCGCGGCGACCGTGTGCCGGCCGCCGGAGATCGCGATCGTGCCCAGCCCCACCGACACCGGGAGGTTCGGCATCGTCCGGACCACCGCCACGTCCGGCAAGCTCGCCTCCATGCGCGCGATCGGCGTCCCGCCCACCGCCGACACGATCAGCTGTCCCGGCCGCACGTGCGGAGCCAGAGAATCCAGCAGCGCCGCGAAGTGATACGGCTTCACGACGACGAAAACAGTCGAAGCCGAAGCAACTGCCGATTCCAGAGATGTGACCGCGACGTCGTACCGCGACTTCAAGTACGCGGCCCGCGAAGGATTCTGCTCGACGACGGTGACGTCCGGAGCGAGCCCCGCCAGCAGGGCCTCGCCCATGTTCCCGCCACCCACGATGGTCGTGCTCATCGCAGCACGAACCCCCTTCCCAGTTCGTCGTCCGGATCGAGGCTGAACGCGCACTCGCCGGTCAGGTAAGCGTTTCCCGACACCTCCGTGGCGACCGCAGCGCCGCCGGAACGGACCCGTCCGGTGAACCGGGTCCCGATGATCGAATCGTGCGTCAGCACCGCGCCGGACGGAAGTCGTCCGTCGGCCGCGAGCAGCGCGAGCCGCGCTGAAGTCCCCGAACCGCACGGCGACCGGTCGACCTGGCCGTCCGCGAAAATCGTGACACTGCGCTGGTGCGGCCCCGCAGGTGTGTCTCCCAGGTCGTCGTAGAAGATCGTGCCGTAGATCCCACTCAAGCGGCTGTCCGCGTGCGACGCCCACGACGTCGCGTTCAGCGCCCCCTTGATTTCGCGCCCGGCGGCGATCAGCTCCGTGTAGTGCGAAGGCGAAACCGTCAGCCCCACCGAAGAAGCCGGCACCGACGCGTAGATCGCCCCGCCATAACTGACGTCGACGCGCGCCGAGCCCACCGGAATGTCCCGGCCGATCACGTACGCGTCGACGTTCCGGAAAGCCACCTGCCGCACGACGCCGCCCGCACACGTCACCACCGCCGTGACCCGGCCGGACGGGACGTCCATGACCACCTCGGTGTCGCCGTCGCGCGCCGCCGGGACGCGGCCGGTGCGCACCGCCCACGCGCCCAGCGCGATCGTGCCGTGGCCGCACGCCGTCGAGTAACCGTCCTTGTGCCAGAACAAGACGCCGAACCCGGCGCCGTCGTCGTCGGGCGGGACCAGGAAGCAGCCGTACATGTCCGCGTGCCCGCGCGGCTCCCGCACCAGCAGCTGCCGGACGGCGTCGATTTCCGCGGACGCCTGCGCGGCGGCCCGGCGTTCGAGCACGGTCGCGCCCGGGATGTCCGGCACGCCCGCCGTGACGATCCGGAAGGGCTCGCCGGCGGTGTGGTAGTCGGTCGTGGTGATCATCGCTCTCCCAGGATCGTGGTCAGCAGGCCCAGGTCGATGTTGCGGCCGGAAACGACCAACACTACGGGCCGGTCCAGCGGCACGAGCCCGTCGCGCAACGCCGCCAGCGACGTCGCCGAGGCGCCCTCGGCCACGAGCCCGGCGGTCGTCACGAGCTCGCGGACCGACCGGCGGATCGCCGCCTCGGCCACCGCGACCATGGTGACCCCGCAGTCGCGCACGATGCCCGGCGTCAGTGACTCCGGTTCGAGGTTGCCCGCCAGCCCGTCGGCGATGGTCTCCCCCATCTCCACGGGCACCACGCGTCCCGCCGCCACGGCAGTCGACAAAGCGCGGCACGCCTCGGCTTCCACCCCGATGACGCGGACGTCCTGCGACGCGCGGCGCGCACCGAGCGCCACCCCGGAGAGCAGGCCGCCGGCGCCGGCCGGGACGACGACCGTGAAGTCTTCTTCCACCGCGCGAGCCACCTCCGTGAGGAGCGTGCTCTGCCCCGCGATGACGTGCGGGTCGTTGTAGGCCGAGACGTACTGTCCGGGCAACGCGAGAGCGTGCCGCTCGGCGCCGTCGAAGTCGTCGCCCGCCAGGACGAGGTCGACCGGGTACTGCCGCAGCGCCTCGACCTTCACGGCGGCCGCCGTCTTCGGCACCACCACGGTCGCGTCAGAGGACAACAGCCGGGAACCGTAGGCGATCCCGAGCGCGTGGTTGCCCGCCGACGCCGTGACGACCGGCTTGCCCGCGTACGCCGTGAGAGCCGCCAGCGCGCCCCGGATCTTGAAGGCGCCGATCGGCTGGGCGCCCTCGTACTTCAGGTACACCGGGACGTCGAGCCCGGCCTCCGGGTACGGGATGAGCGGCGTCGGCGGCAGGTGTCGGGACACGACTTCCCAAGCCTGGTCGAGCACGGCGGCGTCAAGCACGGACGGTCCCCTTCGCGGGCGGCAGCGCCGTCGGGCCGGAGTTGCAGTTGACCCGGTGTTCGAGGACGACGTCGTCGCCGTCGAACCGCAGTGTCAGCCGGTCGATGAACGGGCCCTCCAGGAAGTGCCAGGTCAGCTCCAGCACGTCGGCCTCGGCCCACCGCGCCCCGGCCAGGATCGGCGCCGCGTCCTCCTGGTAGGAGTGGTGCAGCCGCCAGACGCTCACGCCCGTGCTCTGCCGCACCCACTCCCCCAGGCCGTGCTCGATCTTGTGCGGGCCCCGGTCGTCTTCGATCCCGAGCCGCACGACGCCGTCGCCGACCTCGACCGACAGCGACTCGACGCCCTGCTCGTTGGGCGTGAAGTCGAACACCCGCAACGGCAAGGAATTGTCCACAACAGACTCAAGCAGCTCGGGTTCGCGAGCTTGCGTCACCCACTTCCCGAGCGGCTCGACCTCGTCCGAGGAGAACGCCTCACGGAACGCTTCGCGCAGCATGCCCGGCAGGTCGTGATAGGTCGGATCCGGCATCGCGCCGGTGACGACGACGACCCCGCCGTGGTCCGGGAACACCATGCACTCCTGCCCGAACAAGCCCGATGCGGAGTAGACGCCGTTCTCGCTGACCCAGAACTGGTAGCCGTACCCGGAGTCGGCGACGGCGTCCGGGCCCGGCGGGAGCAGCTCGGTGCCGTTCCACTCCCCGCTCACTGCCTTCCGGACGTGCAGGCCGGACGCCTTGCGCACCCACCCGGCGGGCAGGACGCGATGACCGTCCCAGACGCCGTCCTGCAGGTAGAGGACGCCGAACGACAGCAGGTCCCGCGGGCGCAGCGACAACCCGTTGCCGCCGCTGGAAACGCCGGCCGGATCACGTTCCCACGTGTAGTCGGTGATGCCCAGCGGCTCGAACAGCCGCGGCCGCAGGTATTCGTCGACGGGTTCGCCCGCGACCTCCTGCACGATCGCCGCCAGGACGTGGCTCGTCGTGCTGCTGTAGCGGAACCCGCGGCCGGGCCGGTCGACGACGGGCTCTTCCAGGAACTCGCCGGTCCAGCCGGTCTTGCGCAGGCGGGTCGTCGCGCCGGAGAGCCCGCGCGCGTGCCCGGTGCGCATGGTCAGCAGGTCCCGCACGCGCATCCGGCTGTCGAGATCGCTGCCGGGAAAGAAGCCCACGACCGGGTCTTCGAGGTCCAGCAGGCCTTCGGCCTCGGCGAACCCGACGGCACTGGCCGTGAAGCTCTTGGTGGCCGAGTGCAGCTTGTGCCGCAGCGACGGTTCGTGCGGCCACTGCCACAGGTCGTGCACCAGCTCGCCGTGCCGGTGCACGAGCAGGGAGTGCACCCGCATGCCGCGCTCGGCGAGAGTGTCCAAAAAGGACCCGATCGGTGTCACCGCGCGCTCCGAGCTGCGGCCAGCAGGCCGCCGAGGAAGTCCTGCACCACCGGCACCACGCCGGTGCCGCGGTGCGCGACGCCGGGAACGACGTCGAACCGCACCGGGATCCCCTGCGAGACGAAGTTGTCTCGCAAGGTCTCCAGCCGCGCGACCCGGGTGTCACCGGTCGCCTCCACGCCGTCCATCCAGTTCGGGCCGCCGGGGTTCATGATCTCCCAGGATTCGACGTCTTCCGCGCCGACGACCATCTGCACCGGCACCCGGCGCAGCGCGTCGAGGTCGATGCGGATGCCGAAGCGCTCCTCGAAGCCGCCGGTACCCAGCCACCACGGCAGGCTGTCGTCGAGCTGGGTGATCCGGCCCGGCGCGCCGATCGACACGCCGGCGAGCCGGTCCGGGTGCGCGTAGAGGAAGCGGTGCGCGAACTGGCCACCGCCGGAGAAGCCGTGGAGGTAGAACCGGTCGCCGCGCGCGTTGAACGTGGCGGCGGCCTCGTCGACGATGTGCAGCAGCTCCTCGTCGAAGCGGATCCCCTGGTACTCCAGGAACTTGAAGCTGTGCAGCTCGCCGGGTTCGATCAGGCCGGCCGGGAACAGCGGCGTGAGGATCACGCACCGGTGCTCGATCGCGAACTCCTTCCAGCGGTCGCGGTAGAGCTCGGCCGACCGCCCGGTGCCGTGCTGGATGATCACGAGCGGCAGCGGTTCGGCGTCCGGCGTGTGGTCCTTGGGCACGTACAGCGCGTAGAACAGGCGCTGGTCGTGCTGCGAGGCGAAGAAGGGCGTGCCGCCGACGAAGTGGGCGCGCTCGGAGGCGAGGTCGGTCGTGCCGGTCATGGAGAAGTGTCCTCCCAGGACGTTGGGTTTTCTCAGTACTCGGGTACCGCTTCGGCGGCCGGAGCCGGGGCGGCGGGCAACCGGGAGAGCCGTTCGCTCACCTTCGCCGTGGTGACGAAGGAGATCGCGAGCAGCACGGCCAGCAGGACGCCGATGCCGACGATGCCGCCGCTGAGCGTCGGGTCGGGCTCGCCGGCCTCGACGCGGGCCGAGCCGGTCAGGAACGACAGGACGAAGAGCACGCCGACCGCGAGGACCACCTCGACGGTGACCAGGCCTGGGAACACGCGCAGGGCGAGCCGGAACACCGAGCCCTCCTCCCCGGCCGTGCGGGCCCGCGCGATGCGGGGCATCAGGAGGAACTCGTTCAGCGCGCCGACGCCGATCATGGTCGCCACCAGGCAGACCTTGATCAGCAGGAACCGGCCGAAGCTGGTGGTGAGCAGCTCACCGGGGCTGCCGACGAGGCTCCAGGCCAGGTAGAGGCCGCTGATCAGCAGGCAGCCGACGGCGCACAGGGCGACGGTGCTGAACCGCGTCCAGATCTGCGCCCACGTGGCCCCGGCGCGGGGAGTGAGCCGGCGGCGGGCCGTCGCGAGCACGACGAGAGCGGCGATCCCGCCGACCCACGTGGACACCGCGGACACGTGCGTGTGGTCCAGCAGGCCGTCGACCAGGGTGTCGGCCGTCTCCTTCGAGAAGTCGGTCGGCAGCAGGGTGACCTGGTAGGCGACGAAGTTGAGGACGAGCGAGGCCAGGGCGACCGCGGTCAGGTGCGCGCGCACGCGCGGCGACCACAGGAGCATCAGCACGACCGCCGATGCTGCCCAGAGCAGGTACTGGGTGAGCGTCTGCGCGCCGGTCGAGAGCCACTCCCCCTTCTTGGCGGGCACGGTGACGTAGTTCCAGATGGTGCCCGGCTGCAGGGCCCGGCCGTAGGGGATCTCGACCCCCTTGACGCGGGCGGCCTTGCCCGCGATCTGGAAGTACAGCGCGACGAGGAACCAGGTTCCGGCGACCGCGAGCAGCAAGCTCGTCCGGCGGTGGAGCACCGCGCGGTCCGCCTCGTCGACGGACGGCCGCTTGAGGACGGGACGCAGTACGAGCAGGTGGAGCATGGTGGCGCCGATCGTCCCGATGAGGCCGGCGAAGTAGGCCATCTTCGTGATGATCCGCCATGCGGCGGGAGCGGGATTGGCGACGGCGGCCGGGACTTGCGCGAGCAGGGACGACAGCACGGCGATCTCCTCGGCTGGGGCTGGGGTGATCCGATCGTAGCTGAAACTTCCAGAATTGGAAGTATGAAGTATCCACTACATCGTTGGCAGGCAACGATCTTCGCTTGTCCACTGTGGATCGGGCGCAGGCGGACGCACCGCCGGACGGCCGCCCGGCGGTGTGCGGAAGCCGGCGTCAGGCCCGGCGCTTGCGCCGGCGTTTCGGCACGGCCGAGCGCTCGTCGCCCTGGACCAGCTCCGAACGCAGCGAGGTCAGCAGCTCCGCGGCCCGGGTCGCGCGGGTCTCGTCGCCGGAACCCAGCTGCAGCAACAAGGCGTCGGTCAGGACCTCGGCGCTGAGCATCTCGCCGGTGAAGTTGCTCGTCGACTGCGGCGCGGCGAGCGTGACGTCCACACGGTCGGCGAACTGCGCCCCCAGCGAGCTGGAGACCAGCAGCACCCGGGCGCCCACGGCGTGCGCGTGGTCGAGCACGACCTCGATCTCGGCCAGCAGGCGGGCCGGGGTGTAGAGCACGACGACGTCGTCGGCGCGCAGGCCCAGCAGGTCGTCGGCGAGCTGGAACCCGGTGGCCCAGCTCGCGCGGGCGCGCCGGCCCATGCGCGTCAGCCGCAGCGCGAGGTAGCGGGCGAGCAGTCCGGACCCGCCGAGTCCGAAGGCGAGCACCTCGCGGGCTTCGTCGAGCAGGCCGACCGCGGCGGCGAACTCGTCGTCCTCGACCAGGCGCCAGGTCGCCGCGAGTCGTTCGGTAGCTTCGGCGAACACCCGGGCGACCGCCGAACCGCCGTTCTCCCGCTCGTCGTGGAACTGCCGGACCGGGCTGGTTTCGACCACGACCTCCGCGGCCAGCGTGCGCCGCAGGTCGAGCAGCCCGCTGAACCCGAGGGACTTCGCCGTGCGGACGACGGTCGCGTCACTGGTCTTGGTCGCACTGCCGATCTGCTCGGCGGTCGCGAAGATCGCGTGCCGGGCGTGGTCGCGCAGGTACTCGGCCACGATCCGCTCCGCCCGGGACATCCCGGCCAGGTTGCGGTTGATCCGGGCGCTCAGCGACAGGTCTTCGCCGTCCGGCTCGGTCATCTGCTCTCCCCTCGGCACGACCGCATCGTAGTGGTCACCGGCCGGCGAGCACGCCGGCGAAGAAGTCCTGGACGACCGGCTGCAACTGGAGGCCGCGGTGCGCGAGCCCGGGCACGACGTCCATGCGCACGCCGATGCCGTGCGCTTCGAAGTTGTCCCGCAGGGAGGTGAGCCGCTCGACGCGGGTGTCGCCGCCGGCCTCGACACCCGGCTCGGCGATCTCCCACGTCTCCGTGTCCTCGGCGCCGACGATCATCTGCACGGGCACCGCCCGCAGCGCGTCGAGGTCCAGGTCGGTGCCGAACCGCTCGCGCAGGTCGGCCGTGCCCGGCCACCACGGCACCCGCGGGTCGATCCGGGTGACGCGCCCCGGCGCCCCGATCGACAGCGCGGACAGCCGGCGCGCGTGCAGGTACGCGAAGCGGTGGACGAACTGGCCGCCGCCGGAGAAGCCGTGGAGCGCGAACCGCGTCCCGTCGACCCGGTACCGCTGCGCCACCTCGTCGACGATGTCGAGCAGCACGCGGTCGAACCGGACGCCGCGGAAGCTGAGCCGCTTGAAGCCGTGCAGGTCGCCCGGCTCGCCGATGCCGGCCGGGAAGAGCGGGGCGAGCACGACCGTCTCGTTCTCTTCGGCGAAGCCGCGGTAGGCGTCCCGGTAGCGCTCGGCCATCCGCTGCGTCCCGTGGACCACGACGGTCAGCGGGAGCGGCTTCGACGTCGTGCGGTGCACGCCGGGCACGTAGAGGCAGTACGAGAAGCGCTGGTCGCGCTGCGAGGCGAAGAAGGCGGTCGGGCCCGAGTGGTAGTACTCGACCGGATCCAGGACGCGCGCGTCGGCACTCGGGCGCGGACTCGACATGACGGCTCCTCGGCTGTGGTGTAGCGACGCGGTGTAGCGACGACGACAAGTGTTGACATCTCGGTAGCACCGTCTATCTTATCGGTAGCTGATGCTACAACAACTTGTTAACTGTAGCGAACGCTTCCAAAAACCCGGAGGAAGCCGATGACCCCGCTGGTGAGCATCCGCGGCCTGTGCAAGAGCTTCGGTGACGTCGAAGTCCTGCACGACGTCGATCTCGACATCCACCACGGCGAAGTGGTCGTCGTCGTCGGGCCGTCCGGCTCGGGGAAGTCGACCCTCTGCCGGTGCATCAACCGCCTCGAACAGATCAACTCGGGGACCATCACCCTCGACGGGGAGCCCCTGCCCGCCGAGGGCCGCCGGCTCGCGCAGCTGCGGGCCGACGTGGGGATGGTCTTCCAGTCGTTCAACCTCTTCGCCCACCGCACGATCCTCGACAACGTCACCCTCGGCCCGATCCAGGTCCGCGGGTTGTCGACCCGCGACGCCCAGACCGAAGCGCGGCGCCTGCTCGACCGCGTGGGCGTCGGCGACCAGGCGGAGAAACGGCCCGCCGAGCTCTCCGGCGGCCAGCAGCAGCGCGTCGCGATCGCCCGCGCGCTGGCGATGAACCCCAAGCTCGTGCTGTTCGACGAACCGACCAGCGCGCTGGACCCGGAAATGGTGCACGAGGTCCTCGACGTGATGACCGCACTCGCCGCCGACGGCACCACCATGGTCGTCGTCACCCACGAAATGGGCTTCGCCCGCAAGGCCGCCAACCGCGTCGTGTTCATGAGCGACGGCCGGATCGCCGAGCAGGGCACGCCCGAAGAGTTCTTCGACCGCACCGGCACCGCCCGGGCGCGGGACTTCCTGTCCAAAGTTCTCCAGCACTGATCCGTGCAACGAAGCAAGATCCAGGAGCGACCATGAGAATGCGCACCACGGCAGGCACCGCGGTGGTCACCACCGCCCTGCTCGCGGCGCTGACCGCGTGCGGCAGCGCCCCCAACCAGGCCCCCGGCGCCGCCGCCAAGCCGGCCGGCGCGGAGATCGCGGGCCAGATCGACCAGACGTCCGTGGTGGACGCGGGCCCGGTCGGGCAGAACCTGCCCAGCACACCGATGCTCGACAAGATCCGCCAGAAGGGCGAGCTGTCGTTCGCGGGCAGCCGCAACACGATCGGCTTCTCCCAGCTCGACCCCGCGTCCGGCAAGCTGTCCGGTTTCGACGCCGGGATCGCCCAGCTGCTCGCGAAGTACCTGCTCGGCAAGCCGAGCGCGAAGCTGCAGAGCGGCGGCTCGGACACGCGGGAAGCGTTGCTGGGCAACCACACCATCGACATCGCCGTCCAGACCTACACGATCACGGAGGACCGCGCGAAGCTCGTCAACTTCGCCGGGCCGTACTACATGGCGGCCAGCGGCATCGTCGTGAAGACGAGTGACACCACCACGAAGCAGGCGAGCGACCTCGCCGGCAAGAAGGTGGCCACCGAGTCCGGTGCCGCGAAGGACGCGCTCCTGAAGGCGGTGCCGACCGCGCAGCCGGTCCTGTTCGACACCGCCGCGCAGTGCGTCGCCGCCGTCGAGCAGGGCCGCGCCGAAGCGATGACGCTCAACAACGCCTCGCTGTACGGCGTGGTCGCCACGAAGAACGACGTCAAGCTGCTCGACTCGACGTTCGGGTCGAACCCGTTCGGCATCGGCCTCCCGAAGGACGACCCGGCGTTCAAGGACGTCGTCAACGGATTCCTGAAGACGATCGAAACCGACGGCACGTGGGCCAAGCTCTGGCAGGCCACGGTCGGCAAGCTCGTCAAGACGGCCGCGCCGCAGCCGCCGCAGATCGGCTCCGTGCCCGGTTCCTGAGAGGCCACCACCATGTCCGTCCTGTTCGATCACATCGGTGACCTGCTCACCGGTCTGCTGGTGACCCTCGAGCTGGCCGTGCTCGCCTTCCCGCTGGCCGTGCTGATCGGCACCGTGCTCGGCGTCTGCCGGGTCGGCCCGATCGGCCCGCTGCGGGCGGTGGCCGGGTTCTACGTCCAGTGCCTGCGCAACTCGCCGTTGCTGCTCGTCCTGGTCATGGTGGTGTTCGGGCTGCCCTACGTCGGGGCGACCGTGCCGTTGTTCGGCTCGGTCGTCCTCGGCCTGGGGCTGTATTTCGGCGCGTACGTCTGCGAAACGGTCCGCTCGGGTGTCGCGGCCGTCCCCACCGGGCAAATCGAGGCGGCCCGCGCGCTCGGGCTGACCTTCGCCGGCGTCCTGCGGCAGGTCGTGCTGCCGCAGGCGTTCCGGTCCATGGCCCAGCCGCTGGGTTCCATCTTCATCAACGTCTGCCTCGCGTCGGCCCTCGGCGCGGCGGTCGGCGTGCAGGAGCTCACCGGCTCCGCGCGGCAGTTCAACCTCGACCACGCCCAGCCCATCCCGAGCTTCATCGCGGCGGCGATCGGCTACCTGCTGATCACGCTCACCGCGGGCCAGCTGACCGGGGTCATCGAACGGAAGGTCCGGATCCGCCGATGAAGACCACCGTGTTGTTCGACGAACTCGGCCCGCGCGGCAACGCGCGGCTCCGGGTGGCGACGATCGTCGCCTCCGTGCTCGTGCTGGGCGCCCTCGTGGGAATTGTCCTGCAGCTCCAGCACGTCGGCCAGCTGTCGGGCCGGCTGTGGTCGCCGCTGGCGTCGTGGCCCAACATCCGCTACCTGCTCGACGGCCTGGGCATGACGCTGCGCATCGGCCTCTCGTGCGCGGCGATGTCCCTGGTGTTCGGCACGGTGTTCGGCCTCGGCCGGCTTTCGCCGCGCCGCTGGCTGTCAGTGCCCGCCGCGGCGGCGATCGAGCTGTTCCGGGCGATCCCGTTGATCCTGCTGGTGTACTTCTTCCTGATCGGCCTGCCGGCGTTCGGCTGGAACCTGCCGCCGTTCTGGGTGCTGTCGATCCCGATCGTGCTGCACGCGGGCTCGGTGTTCGCCGAGATCGTCCGCGCGGGCGTGAACTCCCTGGACCGCGGCCAGTTCGACGCGGCGGCGGCGATCGGCCTCCGGCGCGGCCAGGCCCTGCGCCTGGTGGTGCTGCCCCAGGTGTTCCGCGCGCTGCGGCCTGCTTTGGTGACACAGGTGATCCGGACGCTCAAGGAGTCGAGCCTCGGGTACGTCGTCAGCTACCCCGAGCTGCTGCGCAACGGGCAGGTCCTCGGGGAGTACAACGCGAACTTCATCCAGGCGTACGCATTGACGGCGGCGTTCTACATCGTGATCAACTTCGGGTTGTCGCGGATCGCGGAGCTGCTGGACCGGCCGCCGCGGCGGCGCCGGCGGGCTCGGGTGGCCGAGGTGGATTCCCCGGCGCCTGCGTCCCTCGAGAGCGTTTCCTGAGTCCCGTCAAGACCAACCTCGCCGGGGCGGCCGCTACCGCCCGCCCCGGCGAGGTTTTCCAGTCTTCAGAAGTCCAGCGCCAGGAAGACCGCCGAGGCTACCGCGGCGTCCGCGACCCCCACCCCGGTCAAGTCCGCAATGGACAGTCCCGGACGCTCGACACCGTCGCGCAGCACCACTCCCGCGGGCACATCCACCTCGGCCCCGATCATCCCGGCGCGGACCGCGTTCCCGAAGTCACCGTGATCGAGGCACTGCGCATGATCGTCCGTCACCACGAGCCGTGCCCGCGCGAACAGCTCCGGCGGCAGCTCCCCCTTGCCCGGCAGGTCGGTCCCGATCCCCGTGACGTGCAGCGCGCCCGCGAACGCCGACGCGGGAGCCAGCGGGGTCGTCGAGGGCGTCGCCGTGATGACGCACGCCGATCCCGCCGCCTCCTCGACCGTCGCCGGACGAGCGTCGAGATCCAGCGAAGCGCAGAGCTCTCGCACCGCCTCGGAGCGGCGTCCCCACACCCGGACCCGGGACAGGGGCCGCAGCGCGTGCAGCCATTCCACCTGCAGCCGAGCCTGCAACCCGGTCCCGAGGACGCCGACCTCGTCGACGTCGGGCGGAGTCAGCGCGTGGGTGACCAGCGCGCCCGCCGCGGCCGTGCGCCACGCCGTCAGCCGGCCTTCGTCGGCCAGCACCGCGGCCGGGACCCCGGTCGCCGCGTCCAGCACGAGAATGAGACCGCTGTTGCTGGGCAGGCCGCGCTCGGCGTTGCGGTAGAAACCCGCGGCCACCTTCACCCCGAAGTACGGCGAGCCGGTCACGTGCCCGGCCTTGACGTGACAGTCACCCTCCACCGCCGGGAACACCAGGGCGATCGGCGGCGGGAGCTGGGTACGGCCTTCGGCGTGCGCGACGAGCGCGTCGCGCACCGCCGTGAACACCAGGTCCCGGGAAGCGACCTCCCGGATGCGGGCCAGGTCCACAGTGGACAAAGTCATTGAAGGTCCTCACGCAGTTTTGTCAAAAGGGCGTAGGTGTCCCCGTCGCCGAGGGTGCCGAGCACCAGCAGGTCGGCGACGAGCATGGCGCACAGCGGTTCGGCGGTGAGGCTGCCGGGCGAGCCCGGGTCGCGCAGGACCGCGTCCGCCGGGAGCGCTTCGGCGAGGTGCTCGGTGACCAGGACCAGCTCGGCACCGACCTGGTTCGCCCGCGCCGCCAGCACTTCCAGCTCGGGCAGCAGCCGGCCGGGCGCGAAGACGACGACCGCGTGCCGCGGCGAGAGGTCCGCCAGGTCGTCCGCGAACGCCACCCCGGTGGCCCCCGACGCCGAGGCGGCCTTGCCGGCCCGGGTCAGCTTCAGCGCCAGGTAGCGCGCGCTCAGCTCGTTGACGCCCCAGCCGTAGCAGAACACCCGCGACGCCGACCCGACGATCCGCAGCGCCTCGGCCAGCTCGCCGACGTCGAGCCCGCGGCCGAACGCGCTGATCCGGCCGAGCGCGTCGCGCACCACGTGCGTCGTCGCGCTCGGCAGGTCCCGGGCCACCTGCCGCCGGAAGCCGACCTGCGGCGCGCCGCCGGCCCCGCCGAGCGACGCCTTCAACGCCGGCAACCCGGCGTAGCCGAGGCGGCGGGCGGTGCGGACGACCGTCTCGTCGCTCGTGCCGGTCCGGCGGCCGAGGTCGTCCGCCGTCGCGAGCACCACCTGGCGCGGAGGTGACGTGACGAGGTATTCCGCGACCGCCCGCTCCGGCTCGCTCAGCCGGCTCCACGCGTGGTTGACCCGGCTGACCAGCGGTTCCGGCGCACCCACGTCACACGGCCACGGCGCGCAGGAAGGTCTCCAGCGTGACGTTGCGTCCACAGAGGACGACCGCGACCTTCTTCCCCCGGTAGCGCTCCGCCGTCTGGACCAGCCCGGCGACCGCCACGCCCGCCGCGCCTTCGATCATCCAGCGCTCCCCCTCCGCGATCCGGCGCATCGCGCGCGCGATCTCGTCCTCGGACACCGTCAGGGTCTCGTCGATCACGTCCTGGCAGATCGGGAACGTCACCGACCCCGGCTCCACCGCCCCCGTCGAACCGTCCGACAGCGTCGGGAACTCCGGCGTCTCCACGATCTCGCCCGCCTTCAACGAATCCAGCAGGCACGTCGATGCCGAAGGCCAGACGCCGACCACCTGCGTGCGGGGACTCAGCGCCTTCAGCGCCGTCCCCACGCCGCCGATCAGACCGCCGCCGCCGACGCAGATGAACACCGCGTCCAGGTCCGGCGCCTGCTCGGCCAGCTCGACGCCCAGCGTGCCCTGGCCCGCCACCGTGTCGAGGTCGTTGTACGGCGCCACGTAAGGCTTACCCTGCGACGAAGCCTGCCGCCGCGCCTCCACCTCCGCGTCCAGCGCCCCGCCCGGGACCACGACGAGTTCCGCGCCCAGCGCCTCGATCGCCGCCATCTTCGCTCGCGTCGTCGTCTCCCCGACGTAGACCGTCACCGCGACGCCGGCCAGCTTCCCGGCCCGCGCGACGCCCTGGCCGTGGTTGCCCGTCGACGCCGTGAACACTCCGGTGCGCTTCGCCGCTTCCCCGAGTACGCGGATCTTGTTCGCCGAACCGCGCACCTTGAACGAGCCGGTCGGCATCAGGTGCTCGGTCTTCAGCCACACGTCGGCCCCCAGCTCGTCCGACAGCAGCCTGCTGCGTTCGAGGGTGCTCACCGGCACGTCGGGGCGGATACCGCGGTGCGCGTCCATGATCCGTTCCAGAAGAGAAGCCATGCTGATATTATATCCTATAAGCTATACGGAAGGGGTCAGCGTGAAGACGACAAGCAGGGCGGACAGCTACGCCAGCCTCGCCCGGCTCGAACTGGCCGGGGAGCAGTACCGGATACACCGCCTGGACGCCGTCCCCGGCGCGGAGCGGCTGCCCCTGAGCCACAAGATCCTCCTCGAAAACCTGCTGCGCCACGAAGACGGTCACACCGTCACAGCTGAGCAGATCGCCTCGCTCGTGCACGGGAAAAGAAACGTCGTCGCCTTCTCGCCGTCCCGGGTCTTCCTGCACGACACCAACGGCGTCCCGGTGCTGACCGACCTCGCCGCGCTGCGCGACGCCGTGGCCGAGGCGGGCGGCGACCCGGCGGCGGTGCGGCCCCGGATCCCCAGCCACCTGACGGTCGACCACTCGATCGCGACCGAGGTGTCCGGCCGGCCGGACGCGCTGCGCCGCAACGTGGAGATCGAGTACGCGCGCAACGCGGAGAGGTTCCGCTTCCTCAAGTGGGGCGAGCGGCTCGACGGCGTGCACGTCATCCCGCCCGGCACCGGCATCATGCACCAGATCAACCTCGAGTACCTCGCCGGCGTGGTCGAGCGCCGCGACGGCTGGGCGTTCCCGGACACCTGCGCCGGCACCGACTCCCACACCACGATGGTCAACGCGCTGGGCGTGCTGGCCTGGGGCGTCGGCGGGGTCGAGGCCGAGGTCGCGCTGCTCGGGCAGCCGCTGAGCATGCTCGTCCCGCCGGTCGTCGGTGTCGAGCTGACCGGGGAGCTGGGCCCCGGCGTCACCGCGACCGACCTGGTGCTCACCATCGCCGAAACGCTGCGCGCGCACGGCGTCGTCGGGAAGTTCGTGGAATTCACCGGGCCCGCGGTCGCCCGGATCCCGCTCGCCCACCGGGCGACGATCTCGAACATGTGCCCCGAGTTCGGCGCCACCGCGGCGATGTTCCCGATCGACGACGCGACGCTCGGCTACCTGCGGCTCACCGGACGCGCGCCCGGGCACGTCAGCGCGGTCGAGACGTACGCGAAGGAACAGGGCCTCTGGCACGACCCCGGCGCCCGCCTCCACTACGACGAGCGGGTGCGGATCGACCTCACCGCCGTGATCCCGTCCCTCGCCGGGCCGCGGCGGCCGCAGGACCGCGTCGCGCTGGCCGACGTCCCGGCGAACGCGCGGGCCGCCATCGGATCCACAACGGACAGCACGATTCCGGACGGTGCCGTGGCCATCGCGGCGATCACCTCGTGCACCAACACGTCCAACCCGCACGTGATGGTCGCCGCGGGCCTGCTCGCCCGCAACGCCCGCGCGCGCGGCCTGACGGCCAAGCCGTGGGTGAAAACCAGTCTCGCGCCGGGCTCGAAGACCGTCACGGAGTACCTGCGACGGGCCGGGCTGTCCGAGCCGCTCGACGAACTCGGCTTCCAGCTCGTCGGCTACGGCTGCATGACGTGCATCGGCAACTCCGGGCCGCTGCTGCCGGCGGCCGCCGCGGCGGCCGCCGACGGCACGGTCGTCTCCTCGGTCCTCTCCGGCAACCGGAACTTCGACGGCCGGATCAACAACGACGTCTCGCTCAACTACCTCGCATCGCCGCCCCTGGTCGTCGCCTACGCGCTGACCGGGTCCATCACCCACGACCTCACCACCGAGCCGCTCGGCAGCGACGCCGGCGGCGAGCCGGTCTTCCTCGCCGACCTCTGGCCGGACGACGCGGAGATCGACGCCGTCGTGACCGCCCACCTCACCCCGGAGCTGTTCCGCGACGCCTACTCGGACGTCTTCGACGGCGACGATCTGTGGGCCGGTGTGCCCGCGGCGGGCGGGGCGCGGTTCGACTGGCAGGCGGACTCGACCTACCTGCGCCGGCCGCCGTTCCTCGACGAGGTCGCGACCGCGCCGGCGGACCTCCTCGGGGCCCGGGCGCTCCTGCTCCTCGGCGATTCGGTGACCACGGACCACATCAGCCCGGCCGGGCGGATCCCGAAAACGAGCTGCGCCGGGAAGTACCTGACCGGGCTCGGCGAGAAGGACCTGAACACCTACGCCTCCCGCCGCGGCAACTTCGAGGTGATGGTGCGGGGCGGGTTCGCCAACCCGCGCCTGAAGAACCGGCTCGCGCCCGGCGGCACGACCGTCGACGCCGAGGGCGCCACCGTCCCGGTGTACGAAGCCGCGAGGTCCTACGCCGGCACTCCCCTGCTGGTCATCGCGGGCCGCGAGTACGGCACCGGTTCTTCGCGCGACTGGGCCGCGAAGGCCACCGCGCTGCTGAAGGTGCGGGTCGTGCTGGCCGAGTCGTTCGAACGGATCCACCGCTCGAACCTCGTGCAGCTGGGCGTGCTGCCGCTGCAGTTCGCCGACGGGCAGAGCGCGGACTCGCTGGGGCTGGAGGGCACCGAGGAGTTCGACCTGCTCGGCATCCCCGAAGCCGTCGACGATCCGACGCGGCCGGTCACCGTGCGAGTCCGGCCGCGCGCGGCACCCGCGTTCGAGTTCGAGGTCCGCGCGCGGCTGGACACCCCGCAGGAGGCGGTCTATTACGCCCACGGTGGCGTCCTCCCCTACACGCTCGGCCGGTTCCGTGCCTGACGTCGATCCCGTGCTCCGCGGCCAGGGGCAAAGCTCGGACCAGGGCAGCACCGGGTTCTGCGGGGTGTACCTGGTGCACGCCCCGGGACGGCGGATCCTCTTCGACTGCGGCCACACCGGGCGGCGGCGGGCCCTGCTGCGCGCCCTCGACCACCGCGGGCTGACTCCGCGCGACATCGACCTCCTGGTGCTCTCCCACGCACACTGGGACCACATCCAGAACGCGGACCTCTTCCCGGAAGTCCTGATCCACCCGGACGAAGACCTCTCGCCACGAGGAAACCCCGTCCTGCCACCGTGGACGGCGGCCATCCTCAGTGGACTGTCGTTGTCGCCCGCGTCGGACGGGCTCGAGCTCGCCCCCGGCGTCACGGTCACCGCGCTGCCCGGGCACACCGCGGGCTCGATCGGACTGACCGTCGCCACCGCCGACGGCACCGCGCTGCTGACCGGCGATGCCGTGCGGTCCGCCGGTGCCCTGCGGCGGGGACGCTGCAGCAGCGCCGTCGACGACGAGGCGGCGGCGCGTTCGATGGCCCTGGTCCGCACCCGCGCCGATGTCGTCTACCCCGGCCACGACGAGCCGTTCACCCTGGAAGCCGGCACCCCCGGAAAGGATCTCCCCGCATGAGCACCTTCATCGAACCGGCCCCGGCCTTCTCCGCCGAGAGCCTGCGCACCGCGCTGCGCGAGCACTGGCGGCTGACGAACCCGGTGCTGAAACCCCTGGACAGCGAGCGCGACCTCAACATCCTCGTCGACGACCGGTTCGTGCTCAAGATCTCCAACCCCGCCGAGCGCGCCGACGTCGTCGACATGGAGGTCCGCGCGCTGGAGCACGTGCACGTCGCGGACCCCGGCCTGCCGGTGCCGGAGTCGGTCGGGGACATCGCGCGGCTCACGGACGACACGGGCCGCTCGTGCCTCGCCCGGCTGATCACGCTCCTGCCCGGCGCTCCCTTGGAGGGAGGCTGGGTCGACGACGCGACAGCTACGCGGGTGGGCGCCGTCGCCGCACGGGTTTCCGTGGCACTGCAAGGGTTCTTCCACCCCGCGGCGGGCCGGGAGCTGCTGTGGGACGTCCGCCGGATGCCGGCCGTGGTGGCCGCTTCGGGTCTCGCCGGCTTCGACGGACTGGTCGCGCGCGTCGCCCCGGCGCTGGCCGCGACGGCGACCCTGCCGGCGGGGGTGCAGCACGCGGACGTCACGCTCACCAACGTGCTGGCCGAAGCCGGCGCGGTCACCGGCGTGATCGACTTCGGCGACATGCACCACACGGCCGCCGTCACCGACCTGGCCGTCACGCTCACCTCGGTGCTGCGCCGGGCCGAGGACGTCTGGCGCGCGACCGAGGCCGTGCTGCGCGGCTACCAGCGCCACCGCGAGCTGAGCGCGGCCGAGGTCGCCGTGCTCGGCGAGCTGGTGATCGCCCGGCTGCTCACGACGCTGGCGGTGTCCGCGACACGGCGCGAGGCACACAGCGACAACGAGCGCTACATCACGCAGTACGACGACACCAGCGAGCGTGTGCTGGACCTCCTCGGCGCGCTCAACCCGAGTGAACTGGGCGAACGGCTGGCCCGCCTGGCCGGCACCCGCGACCTCGCCGCGGCCATCCCGGCCGATGAGCTGCCGTCCCGGCGCACGGCGGCGATGGGCGGCGGGCTGTCCCCGCTGTTCTACCGGCGGCCCCTGGAGCTGGTCCGCGGCGAAGGCGCCTGGCTCTACGCCCGCGACGGCGCTCGTTATCTCGACGCGTACAACAACGTGGCGGTCATCGGGCACGCGCACCCGGCCGTCACCCGGGCCGTCGGGCGGCAGCTGGCGGAGCTGAACACGCACTCGCGGTACCTGCACGGCGGGATCGTCGGGCTGGCCGAGCGGATCCTGGCCACGATGCCGCCGGAGCTGGACACGTGCCTGTTCACGACCTCGGGCACCGAGGCGAACGAGCTGGCCTGGCGGCTGGCGACCGAGTACACCGGCGGCGACGCGGCGATCATCGCCGAGCACGCCTACCACGGTTCGTCGAAGTGGATGGCGGACCTCAGCTCGAACGAGTGGCCGCCGGGGTACCGGCCCGCGGGCGTGGGGACGTTCGCCGCGCCGCGCGAACCCGGTGCGGTGCCGCGGATCGAGGCCGCGGGCCTGCGTCCGGCGCTGGTGCTCGCCGACTCGCAGTTCACGTCGGAGGGCATTCTCGACGTGCCCGCCGAGTTCCTGGCCGGGCTGGTCGAGGGCGCCCACGCGGCCGGCGCGCTGTACCTGGCCGACGAAGTCCAGTCGGGCTACGGACGCAGCGGGCCGCAGCTGTGGCGGTTCGCGCTGGCGGGGATCACGCCGGACCTGGTGACGCTGGGGAAGCCGATGGGCGCGGGCTACCCGATCGGCGCGCTGGTGACGCGGCGCGAGATCGCCGACGTGCTGGCGGACAAGTACGAGTACTTCTCGACGTTCGCGGCGACCCCCGCCGCCGCGGCCGCGGGCCATGCGGTGCTCGACGTCCTGGAGCTGACGGGTCTCCCGGCCCAGGCGGTGACGGTCGGCGAGCACCTGCGTCGCGGCCTGCGCTCGCTGACGGACAGTTCGCCGGTGCTGGGTTCGGTGCGGGGCACGGGGTTGCTGGCGGGCGTCGACGTGCTGCCGTCCGGCGGGTCGACGTCCCGCGAGGTGGCGCGGAAGCTGCTGGACGACCTGGTCGGCCGGGGTGTGCTCGCAGGCCTGACCGGTCCCGGCGGTGACGTGCTGAAGGTGCGCCCGCCGCTGGTCTGGGACACGGCCCACGCGGACGAGTTCGTCTCGCGGCTCGCGGACGCGACGCGGGACTATGGGCTATAGGCTGGCCGGATGACCAGCCCCCGTCCAGCCCTCACCAAGAACGCGTACGCCTACGAGGAGCTGCGCCGCCGGATCCTCGCCGGCGAGCTGGCCGCCGGGCAGACCATCTCCCAGGAGCAGCTCGCCGTCGAGCTGGGGGTCAGCACGACGCCGCTGCGCGAGGCGCTCCGGCGCTTGGACGCGGAGGGCCTGGTGACGCTGGCGTCCCACCGCGACGCGCGGGTCACCGAGCTCGACGCCGCGGAGGCGCGCAGCCTGTTCGAGCTCCGCGAGAACCTCGACCCGCTGGCCGCGAAGCTCGCCGCCGGCCGCCGCACGGACACCGACATCGCGACCATCGAAGCGGCGCTTCGCGGTCTCGAGCCCCTCAGCACGTCGACGGGCTTCGACGCGCTGCTGGTGCACCGGGCATTCCACCGCAGTGTGTACACGGCGTCGCACAACCCGCTCCTGTCGTCGTTGCTGGAAGGGCTCTGGGACAAGGCCGACCGGTACCGCCTGGTGGGGTTGCGGTCCACTCCGGATTCGGACGAGGACCGCGAGCGAGTGCGCCGCGAGCACGTGGAGATCGCGGAGACGGTCATCGCGGGGGACGCGCAGGCGGCGGAGCGGGCGATGAAAAACCATGTGCGGGGAAGCCTCGGCCGCCGGGCCATCGCCGCGCTGGAGAGCTGAGCGCCCGGTTCCCACCCGTCCGCACGAGAAGCCGGGCGACGATGGTTCAGCCAAGCTTGAGATTCTGCGCGATCACGTTGCCCGCGTAGGCGTTCACACCGAGCCGCCCGGACGCGTAGGCGGTGTCGGTCGTGTCGATGAGCGGGTCGGCGCCGTCGCCCAGCCAGACCCGGATCCGCGATCCCGCGGTCTCAACCCTCACATCGTAAGTGCGGCCCTCGACGATCGGCGTCGCGTGGATCGCGATGTCCTTGCCCGGCCGCCACAGCTTGACCAGGCCGCTGGTGTCGATGGCCGCCGTGTAGCCGGCTCCGTCGGCCGCCGCCCGGAAGGTCAGGCCCGCCGCGGTCCCGTTGGTGACCGACAGGTCGCCTTGGTAGGTGAAGTCCGTTCCGGTGCGGTCGCTGAGGAAGAAGCCGTCACCGGCCGCGTTCCCGCGCAGGCCGGCCGGCGTCGTGGTCCACGTGCCGCTCGGCGCTGTCCAAGGCCCCGAGGGAAAGGCGGTGAAACCGCCTGGGCCGGTGTTCAGGTTCTGGACGGTCGCCGCTCCCCCGTAAGCGTTCGCGCCGAACAGTCCCGACGCGTACGCGGTATCCGTGGCGTCGATGACCGGGTCGCCCCCGTGGTCGAACCAGACCCGGATGTGCGAGCCGGTGGTCTCCACTCGCAGGTGGTGGGTCTGCCCCTTGGCGATCGGTGTCGCGTACGTCGCGATGTCACGTCCCGGTCGCCAGAGCTTGACCACGCCGCTGCTGTCGATGTTCGCCGTGTAGCCGGCGCCTTCGGAGCCGGCGCGGAACGTCAGGCCCGCCGCCTGGGCGGTGTCGAGCCGGACATCGCCCTGGTAAACGCCGTCGGACGCGCTGCTCGCGCTCAGGTAGAACGCGTCTCCGGTGGTCTGCGCCCGCTTGCCGCCGCTCGTGTCGGTCCACGCGCCGCCGGCGGCGTGCCACGGACCGGCGAGGGTGCTTTCCAAAGTGGACTGGTCGGTGCCCCAGCTGGTGCTCAGCCGCGTGAACGTCGCGTTCTTGAGACGTACCTGGCCACCGGTGGCGAACAGCCGGATTCCCTGGCTCACCGCGGCGGAGTCGAAGTTGACGTTGTCGGCCAGCGAGAACTTCCCGCCGTCGGCGAACACCTCGAGCTGCCCGCGGTCGACCAGCAGTCGCACGCTCACCTCGTTCCCGCCGGTAGCCAGTGGTTTGCCGTAGAGCGTGCCGGCGGCGCGGTCGTAGGCCACAACCCGGTCGGCCGTGCCGTCGGAGCGGCTGTGCAGCGCGAACCCGAACTGGCTCGCGGTCGCCCCGGCCAGGTCGAACGTGGCGGTGATCTCGTAGGTGTCGGCGCGGATCCCGTCGAAGAGGTTGCGCCCGTCCCGGACCGTCTCGTTGCGCCACGTCCGGCTGTCGGCGCGCAGCGCGCTCAACTCGGTGACCGGCGTGCGCGTCACCACCGGACCGTCCGGCGAGTCGACGAGGCCGAGCGTGACCGGGAAGGTCGCGTTGCCGGTCCAGGTGCTGCCACGGTTTCCGCCCTGCCACGCCATCTGCACGACGCGACCGTCAGGCGTGCCGGTGAACGTCTCCGCGGCGTAGAACGTGCCGCCCGCGTACGTGGTCCCGAGGTTCATCTTCTTCGGTTGCGGCCGGTCGGTGCGGAACGTGCGGCCGTCGAACGTGCCGACGACGTAGTCACTCGACGCCGACGTCAGCACCCATTGCCCGCCCAGCGGGTACAGATCGGGACACTCGAAAAGCCAGTCGGCCGCGTACCGGCTGGCGAACGTCCACTTCAGCAGGTTCGGCGACGTGTAGAGGTCGACGCCGTTGCCGCCCCGGTTCGACCAGACGACCATCACCCACTGGTTGCGGGCGGCGTCCCACACCACTTTCGGGTCGCGGCTCTCCTCCGGGATGTCGATCTGCTTGCGCCCCTGGTCGTAGGCCTGGAAGCTGCGGCCGTCGTCGTTGCTGTAGAACACGCTGACGCCGTTGGTGTTGGAGAACACCACGATCGGGTCGAGCGAGCCGGTCTTGAGTCCCGACGTGTTCGCCTTGTCGACCACTCCCCCGCCGGAAAACAGCGTGCCCGGGTGCACACCGGGCTCCAGCGCGACCGGTTTCTGCGTCCACTGCACAAGGTCAGGGCTCGTCGCGTGGCCCCAGTGCATCGTGTCCCATTCGAGGCCGTGCGGGTTGTGCTGGTAGAAGAAGTGGTAGTGCCCGTTCGCGTAGACCAGTCCGGTGGGGTCGTTCATCCACCCCGACTGCGAGCTGAAGTGGAACTGACCCCGGAACGGCTCCGAGTAGGTGGTGGCCGGGTAGGGGAACTCCGGGTAGTCCCAGGCGGTTCCGGCGCTCGCCGGAGCTCCGATGGCCAGGACCGCCGAGGCGGCCAGGAGCACGACGGCGAGGATCCGGCGGATCATGGGATCACCCTTTCACGACACTCCGAAGTGGACGTTCACAGACGGTCGAGCGGGACGGCCGCGGCCATCGCGCGGTAGCCCGCGTCGCCGGGGTGGAGGTGGTCGCCGGAGTCGTAGCCCGCGAGCATCGTCTCCGGGTCGGCCGGGTTGCGGATGGCGGCGTCGAAGTCGGCCCAGCCGTCGAACACCCCGCCGGTGTCGCGGATGAAGGCGTTGACCTCATCGCGCGCCGCCAGGTGCGCGTCACTGCTGCAGGTGCACCCCTTGATCGGGGTGAGCGTGCCGGCCAGCACCCGGATGCGGGCCGCGTGCAGCTCGGCGGCGATCTCCTTCAACCCGGCGATGACGTCGGCGGCGCTCGCGCCGCTGTTGATGTCGTTGATGCCTTCGAGGACGATCGCGGTCCGCACGCCCGGCCGGCTGATCAGGTCGTGGTTCAGCCGGGCCAGGGCGCTGACGCCGGCCGTGCGGCCGTCGGGCACACCGCTGAAGGCGTCCTGCAGGATCCGGTTGCCGGAGATGCCTTCGTTGACGACGGCGCGGCCCGGCAGGCGCCGGGCCAGGAAGTCCGGCCAGCGGCTGTTCGTGTTCGGGGTGGACAGATAGCCGTCGGTGATCGAGTCGCCGAACGCGACTGTGGTGCCGGTGCCGCCCGGCCCGGTCACGTCGATGCCGGAGAGGATCGTCCAGAAGCCGAAGGTGCCCGCGGACGGGAACTCGGCGACGTCCGCCGTGTGGTCCCCGGTGCCGTCCGCCGTGGTGTACATGTCCTGCACGGCGACGCTGTGCATGGGCGCGTTGGTGACGGTGCCCTTCAGGTACAGGCTGACCAGCAGGTCCGCGCCGGCGGGCACGGCGAACGGCACGGGGTCGCTGACGGCCTGCCCGCCCGCCGGGAGCGCCGCTTCACGCTGTCCGCCGAAGGTCAGCGTCACCGGTGAGCGCGTCGGGACCGCGCCCGCGCCCCGGACGGCGATGGTCGCGTGGCCGACGACCAGCGGGCCGGGGTCGTAGGCGTTGTCCAGCCGGATCCGCACCTGGGAGCCGCCGCGGCTGGTGTGCTCGACCATCCGCAGGGTGCGTTCAATCCACGGGCCGGCGGCGAGGCCGTCGTCCGTGGCGGTGGCCCACGTCGCCGTCCACTGTCCGGCCGCGGGCCGGGTGCCGATCGAGAAGACGTGCAGGGCCCCGCCCGAAGTCGTCTTCGGCAGGGTGACGGCGGTGACCGGGAAGCCGGGGTCGAGCGGCACCGAGGCGGTGTAGAGCTTGGCGGAAAGCGCGCTCGGGCCGTCCGGGGTGTTCCAGTGCGGGAACGCCACGGTCAGCCGGCTGCTCGGCCCGACGATCCAGTCCGGTGCGCCCAGCCGGAAGTCCTGGACGTGCCCGTCGGCGTACTCGAGCTGCCCGGTGCCCTCGGTCGCCGTCCCGGTGCTGGTCACGAGGAACGACAAGGCGGCGCCGCCGAACCGGCCGCCGATGCGCTGGCCGTCGGCGACCACGTTGTCGGGTGTCCCCGGCGCGGCGGCGGGCAGCCGCAGCGGCGCGCCGTCGACCGTGATGACCCGGCTGCGGTCCCAGCCGGCGGCGGTGAGGTCCTCGGCGACGAGGCTGTGCCCGCTGCCGTCCAGGTTCGCCGACGCCGGCGCGCCGGCCGGGCTGGTGCCGGCGTTGTCGAACGCGGCCGCGAGGCCGGGGTAGGTGACCGCCGCGTCCGCCGGCCCGGCCGGGACGAGCAGCCCGGCGGCCAGCACGGCGGCCGGCAGGATCCGTTTCACGAGGTCCTCCCAGGGGTCCCCGCGAGACTCGCGCGCTCAGCCACGTGACCACCGCTGGTTCGCCGCGCCGTCGCAGGGCCAGATGACGAACGGTGTGCCGTCGGCGGTGCCGTGGCCTTTCACGTCGAGGCACTTGCCGGACCCGACGTTGACGACCGCGCCACCGGACTGGACCCGCCACTGCTGCGTGGCGGCCCCGGTGCAGTCGTAGATCTGCACCGGGGTGCCGTCGGCCGTTCCGCCGGCGGCGGTCTCGAGGCACTTGGTGTCGAACACCTTGAGCTGATTCGTCGTGGTCGAGGTCCACGTCTGGTTGCTGCCGTTGTTGCAGCCCCACAGCGCCGGCACCGTGCCGTTGGCCTGGTTCGCCGCCGGAACGTCGGCGCACTTGCCCGACTCCGCGGACTTGAGGATGCCGACGGTGTCGCCGCGTGCCCACTTCTGATTGGCGCCCCCGTTGCAGTCCCAGAGCACCAGCGCGGTGCCGCCGGCCGTGCCGTGTGCGTTCGCGTCGAGGCACCGGCCCGATCCGGCGTTGACGACCGAGCCGTCGGCGTTGACGGTCCACTGCTGCGCGGCGGAGTTGTCGCAGTCGTCGATCTGAACCGGTGTTCCGTTCGCCGTGCCGCCGGACAGGCACTTGCTGCCGTAGACCATCAGCTGCTTGGCCGGGGTCGCGGTCCAGCTCTGGTTGGCGCCGCCGGTGCAGTCCCACAAGGCGACGGCGGTGCCGTTGGCTTGGCTCGCCGCGGGGACGTCGGCGCACAGCCCCGACTCCTGACCCTTGAGGATGCCACCGAAGTCGCCGTCGGCGTTCGGGGTGACGGAGACGTTGTCGAAGAGGTTCGTCTGGTAGCCGACGACACCCACGCCGACGAGCCCGGTGGTGAACGTCGTATCGGTCACGGTGCCGAGCACGGCGCCGTCGAGGCTCGCGGTGATCCGGTTGCCGCTGAAGCCCAGCTTCACCGTGTGCCAGGTGTTCAGGCCCAGCGCCGCGCGGGCGCCGGACGCGAGGGTGGTGAGCACCCCACCGCTGCTGTTCCTGGCGATCGACCACGAGCCGGTGTCGGCGATGCGCAGCTGGTAGGCGGCTTGCCGGCTCTGCGGCCGGTTCTGCGTGTTCGCTCGCCCCAGCAGGGTCACCGTGCCGGTCTGCTGCAGGTCGATGTCGGCGCTGACGGTGTAGTTGCTCCAGTGCGGATCGCCCGCGAGGGTGAAGGCGTCGCTGTCGTCCTGCCAGTTGATCGGCCGGACCGGAGCGACCTGCTGCAGGCACTGCCCGCCGCGGCCGGCGGCGCACGGGCGAACCTCGAACGAGCCCTGCATGTCGGAGAAGTACTTCGCGGCGCTGTGCGCCGGGTAGCTCTCGAAGTTGTCGGAGTAGGGCAGGCTCAGCGTCCCGGCCGCCGGGCTCGTCGCGGTGCCCTTGCCCTGGCCGGTGGTCGTGGTGACCGTGTAGATCCGGTTCGGCTGCAGCGTCAACGAGTACTTCCCCGACGAAGGGATGACGTCGGCCTGCCGCACGAAGTAGTCGGCGGCGTTGGAGGAGCCCAGGTCGGTGGACCAGACGTGCGCGGTGCCGCCGTCGAGATTGCCGGAAACGGTGACGTCGACCGTCTGGGCGGCCGTCGCGCCGGTGGTTTCGTAGATGGTCGAGTAGTCGGTGCCGTTGGTGGACTTCAAAGAGATGTAGCTGCCTCCTGTGCGGTTCCCGCCGAGGTAGCCGCTCGCCGAGCCGGCGAGGAACTTCCAGCCGGGCTGGGTGAACTGGGCCACCTGCGCGTTGGCCCACAGGTTCTTTCCGAGCTGGTAGGTGCCGGACCACGGCGTGTTCGCGGTGGCGAGGCCGACCGTGCTGTAGGGCAGGTTCGAGTACAGCGCGGCCACCAGCGGCCAGTTCATGAAGCCGGTCAGCAGGCCGTCGAGGTAGCCCCGGGTGATGGTGCGGATGTAGGCGCCGGCGCCGGTGGTGAAGTCCTGGGAGCCGGATTCGCTGGCCCACAGCGGTTTCCCGGTGGCGACGGCGTTCGCGGACGAAGCGCAGGTGGTCGCCTCCGAGAGGTAGCCGCACGGGTAGTGGGAGCCGACGACGCCGACGGCCGCGTTGAAGCGGCTGTCGGCCAGCATGTCATCGGCGGTGTTCCAGCCGGTGTCGTCGCCGACGATCTGCACGGCGCTGTAACCGCGGGCGTTCAGGGCGGAACGCAGGTTCTCGTACCAGGTCTTGTCGTGGCCGCGTTCGTTCCAGCCGCCGAGGTAGCTGATGGTCAGGCCGTGCTGCTTCGCGCAGTCCAGCCAGGAAATGTCGTAGTCGATCATGTCCTGGGACCAGAAGTTCCCGCCACCGACCCAGCCCGGCGCGGCCCAGGGCAGCGCCACCAGCTTGATCGCCGGGTTGCGGGCGACCGCCTGCTCGCCGAGCCAGAACTCGTAGCCGACGCTGCAGTTGATCTCGCCGCGCACGTGCTGGTGGCTCGGTTCGGAACCGTCGGTGGAGTTCGCGTCCCCGCCGATCTCCAGTTTCAGCAACTGCACGGCGGCCCCGTACCCCGGCTTGAACAGGTAGTCGAGGAGCTGAGCCCGTTGCGCGGGCGGGTAGTCGATCAGCAGCCGGGAGTTCCCGCCACCGCCACTGATCGCCCCGACGCCATCGAAGGTCCGGTCGGTGCTGCCGCCGTTGACGGCGATCGTGGTGGTGGCCGCGCCGGCGGGCAGCGCGGTCACCACCAGCGCCGCGGTGGCGAGCAGAGCCGACAAGAACAGGAGGAAAAGCCGATGGAGCGTCGAGTCGCGGCGTCGCGGGCACATGGAAGGTCTCCTTCGGTCTCGTCGGAGAAAGGTGCTCAGGACGACGGCCGGGGCCGCCGGCGCTCCACAGGCCCGGGACGAGTGCGCGGACCGGGCGAGCCCGGCCGGTCCCCAGCGCAAAGGCAGTACCAGCACAGTCCCCGGCCTGGCGTGGAGTCAAGACACAGTGGCGATCATGTCTCGTCATTGGTCTTGTTTCCGGCGAGAAGCCCGGCGCGGAAGCGTCGACGCCGCCTGAAAGTGGCCGAAGAGGCAGACTTCCCCGTCGTCGGTTGACGTCGACAGGCGCCGGACACGAAGATGCCGCCGACGAGGCCCGAAGCCGGAACACACCGGCTGAACGAGGAGAAAGTCTTTGCCTGCTGGAACAAGCGTTCCGATGGTGACCGTTCGGCGGCCGGCGCGGTGGCTTTTCCCGCTGGTGCCGCCGATGCTTCTGCTCGTGGCGTCGTGTGGTTCGGCGCGCGTGGCCGGATCGGCGAAGCCGGCCACGATCAGCCCGGTCACCTCGGCTGCGAGCGTCACGGCCCCGACATCCGCGGCGCAGCCCACTTCCGGCGCCAAGACCCCTGCCACCGCCGTCGAGCGCTGGGTCACCCAGATCCTGCAGGAGCAGTACACCGAGGCGTGCCTGTCCAGCGCTCCGGCAATGCCCGCCGGTCAAGACGCCGAGTCCCTGTGCAAAAGGTCCGAAGCCTCGGCGAGCGCCAAGTCGCTGCGCGAGGCTTGGGCGAAGCCGGGCGTCGAACTGCCGCCCGGGGGAAAGGTCGAAGTCGCCACCGTGACGGCGAAGGGCGACAAGGTCACGGTGCCGGACACGGCGGTCAAGCTCGACGGCCGCACCTTGCGCAGTCTCGAACTCATCGGTGCCACCGGCGACACCGGCTCGTTCAGCCTCAGCTTCAAGGTGGAGAAGCACGCAGGATCCTGGTACGTCACGGGTTTCGATCTGAACGCCTGACGCCCAAGGAGTTGGCCGCCAACGGCTTGCCGCGGCGTGAAGCGCGGCAAACTCGACGAGATCGTGCCGGCGCCCAGCTGGTGGCTGGTCGCCGCGACCGGACTGGCCGCCGTCGCCGTGGCGCTGGCCTCGGTGTCCATGCTGATGACCGGACAACCGCGCCTGCTCACGCGGTTCACCGTGCTGGGAACGTTCGTGCACGAAGGCGGCCACGCGCTGATGAGCGTGCTGACCGGCGGCGGGGTGTACCGGGTCGCGATCTTCAGCCCGGACTCCGGCGTGACGTGGTCCTGGGTCCCCTCGCGGCTCTCCTCGATCCTCACCTCCGCAGCCGGTTACGCGATGCCGTCGCTGGCCGGGCTCGGGGGCTCGGCTCCGACGCGCTGTGCCTGGTCGCCGCCGGGCGCTCGGCCGTCGACGCCGAGATCCGCAGGTGGGCGGACCACGGATGCCGGCACCTCCCCCGATCGGGACAGTTCAGCAGTTCACCCGGATACGGCTGCTCACCCCTGGGGGCTCGCTGCAGTAGCGCGGCCGTTCAGCGAGGCGAACGAGCACTCAACCCGTCGAGGATGAGTGCGAGCATGAACGGCGACCGGTCTTCCGGCCCCGAGGCGGCCCGCCACAGTGCGCCGGTGAGCTGGAGGAAGTCGCGGGGATCGGCGTCCGCGCGGATCACGCCGTCGCGCTTACCCGCGTCGAGCAGCTGCGTGATGGCGGCGATCACCGGGCCGTAGGTCTGCTCGGTGATCACTTGGTGCGCGCCGGGGCTGAGCGCGTCGCCGAGGCCGTGCTTCTTCCGCATGGCGGCCACCAGGTCGACGGTCCACTGCCGCAGCGCCTCCAGCGGCGCCAGCTCCGCGAGCAGCACCGGGACGGACTCGATGAGCCGGTCGACCTCGTGCTGGTAGATGGCCAGGACGAGAGCCTCGCGGGTCGGGAAGTTGCGGTACAGGGTGCCGGGCCCCACGCCGGCGCGTTGCGCGATCTGGTTCATCGAGATGTCACCACTCTCGCCGAAAGCCTCGCGAGCGACCTGCAGGATGCGAGCCCGGTTTTCCCGGGCGTCCGAGCGGACCACATGCCCTCCTTGCTATCCGGAGAGGTCTCCACTACAGTAAGCGGAGACCTCTCCACAACCTTAGAGGAGCATCGTGCGCTCTATCAAGCTCGGCACCACCGGTCTCGACGTCTCGCCGATCGCCATCGGGGCGATGACCTACGGCGATCCGCACCGCGGACACCCCGTCTGGTCGCTGGACGAAGAGGCCAGCCGTCCGCTCGTCCGGCACGCGCTCGAGGCGGGCATCAACTTCTTCGACACCGCGAACATGTACTCCTACGGCTCCAGCGAAGAGATCCTCGGCCGCGCGCTCAAGGACTTCGCCGACCGCGACGACGTCGTCATCGCCACCAAGCTGCGGCACCCGATGCGGTCGGGACCGAACGGCAAAGGCCTGTCCCGCAAGGCGATCATGACCGAAGCCGAGCACAGCCTGCGACGGCTCGGGACCGACTACATCGACCTCTACCAAATCCACCGCAACGACAACACCACGCCGCTCGAGGAGACCCTCGAAGCCCTGCACGACCTCGTCAAGTCCGGCAAGGTCCGCTACCTCGGCGCGTCCTCGATGCACGCCTGGGAGTTCGCCAAAGCCCTGCACCTGCAGAAGCGGCACGGCTGGGCCCGATTCGTCTCGATGCAGGACCACTACAACCTGCTCGCCCGCGAAGAAGAACGCGAAATGATCCCGCTCTGCCTCGACGAGGGCGTCGGCACGATCATCTGGAGCCCGCTCGCCCGCGGCCGGCTCGCCCGCGCCTGGGACGAGGCGAAGTCGACCGCCCGCTCGGAAACCGACGGCGGATACGCAGACATGCTCTACAGCCCGCTCACCGCCGACAGCGACCACGCGATCATCGACGCCGTCGGCGCGGTCGCCGAACAGCGCGGCGTCACCCGCGCCCAGGTCGCCCTGGCCTGGCTGCACGGCAAGCCGGTCGTCACCGCTCCCCTGGTCGGCGCCAACACGACCGCCCAGATCGACGACGCGGTCGCGTCGCTCGACATCGAGCTCACCGACGCCGAACTCGCCGCCCTCGAGCGGCCGTACACCCCCCGCTACGACTTCCAAGGCGTTTCCGACGAAGCCGAGATGCAGCGGATCCGGGAAAGCGTTCCCGGCTACGCGAACGCCTGATTCCCGGAAAAGACGACATCGCTCCGCTCAGAATTCGCGAGGTAGCTCCAATGACGAAAGTACTGGTCACCGGCGGCTCCGGATACATCGGCAGCTGGTGCGTTCTCGCCCTGCTGACACAGGGGTACACGGTCCTCACCACGGTGCGGGACCTGAAGAAAGAACCCGCGGTGCGGGCGATGCTGCGCGCCGGAGGAGCGCCCGAGGACGCGAACCTGACCGTGGTGCAAGCGGACCTCCAGCACGACGCCGGCTGGCGCGAAGCGGTCGAGGGGTGCGACTACGTGCTGCACGTCGCCTCGCCGACCCTCACCAGCCTGCCCAAGAACGACGACGAAATGGTCGTACCCGCCCGGGACGGGGTGCTGCGCGTATTGCGGGCCGCCCGCGAAGCCGGGGTGAAGAGGGTCGTGCTGACTTCGGCGTTCGGAGCGGTCGGGATGGGACACCCCGAGAAGTCGCGGGTGTTCACCGAAGCCGACTGGAGCAATGTGGACGGTGGGATCGCGCCGTACCAGAAGTCCAAGACGCTGGCGGAGAAGGCCGCGTGGGAGTTCGTCGCCGAGCACGAGGGGCTCGAGCTGGCGGTGGTGAACCCGGTGGGCGTGCTCGGACCGGTTCTCGGCCCGGACTACTCGCCGTCGCTGGGGCTGGTGCAGCGGATGCTGGACGGCGAACTGCCCGCGCTGCCGAAGTTCGCGATGGGGTACGTCGACGTCCGCGACGTCGCGGACCTGCACCTGCGCGCGATGACCGACCCGGCCGCGGCGGGCGAACGGTTCCTCGCGATCTCCGGGCACAGCCTGTGGGTGCGGGAGATCGCCGACGTCCTGCGCGCCCGCCTCGGCGACCGCGCCTCGAAGGTCCCCACCCGCGAACTGCCGGTGTGGACCGCGCGCGCCCTCGCGCGCGTCAACCCGGGACTGCGCATCCTGCGCCCCCAGCTGGGCCGGAACTACGACGCCACCTCGGAGAAGGCGCACCACCTGCTCGGCTGGTCACCGCGGCCGATCGAGGACACCATCGCCGACACCGCGGAAAGCCTGCTCGCGCTGCACACCGTGACCGTCTGATCCCTCGCCGGGCGGACCCCGTCGCGTTCCGCTCCAGGAGAAGGCATAGGGCGCATCACGCGGAAACCGGCCGGCCACAACTCTCCGCCGCTCCGCGGGTCCCTCATACTGCAGCCTGCCGCGACAGGTCAAGAGCCCAGTGGGCCGGACTACCTGAAGCGGTTCACCCAAGTGGAGCAGCCAGTTCCCTGCCGTCAGCCATCGCTATGATCCTGCGCATGGTGTCACCACTTCGGGGTCTGATACCGCGTATCGTCGGGTGACCGACCGTTAAGCCTGCATTTTGCGCGACACATCACCAACGAAGCGGTGTTTCGCTCCCTGCCTGCGACCGTCTGATCGCCGACGGTCATGCGCGCGGCGTCGCGCGCTCCGAGGGGCTGCGGCGGTGGGCCCATGTCTGAGCACGTCGTTCCCGCCCTCGACCCTCCTCGCGCCGAACTTCACCGTCGAGGGTCTGTGCCTGCCCCCACGCTCGTGCAAGTACCGTCTCTGCCGGTCGAGGCCACCTGGACCTACGCGATCGCGCGCGTCGATCGGTCGGGCCGGGTCTCCGAGCAGTCGATCGTCGACACACTCGGCTGGACCGTCGACGACGCCCTCGCCCTCACCACGGTCGGCGCGGGCGTCGGGACCTATCGCCGCGCGGCGTCCGGCTGGTACCGCCTCACACCCCGGCGCGAGATCCGCATCCCCGGCCCCATGCGCGCACGCTGCGGAATCACCCGGGGCGACCGCCTCTTGCTGGCCGCCAGCAGCGTCCACGACGCGCTCGTCATCTACACGATGCCCGAACTCGATCGCCTGCTCGCGCCTCATCACGATGCGAACCTGCAGGGAGGTCTTTCGTGAACGAGCAACCCTCCCTCGACGAGCGAGCCGTCGCCGCGGCGGCCGAGATCGTGCTGGCGAAGCTCGGCTTGTCCTTGGACCAGATCGCCGGCTTGAGCAAGACCCGGGTGATGCCGACCTTTGCCGAGTACGTACCCCAGGTCGCGAAGACCATGCCCGAGAGTTCGAGCAAGACCTGGAGGTACTACTGGCAGGTGCTGGTCGACGAATGGGGTGACCGGCCGATCGACGAGCCCCGCGCCTCGGAGATCAACCAGCTGGCCAACCTGGTTCAACAGCGGGCCGCCGCGAAACCTCAGTCCTCCACCGGCCGGGGAGCAAGGTCGCTTTTCATCGACGCCGTGAAGTGCCTCTACCGGTGCGCCGCCGGAGACAAGCTGATCACTTTGGCGGAGAGCCCGGTCGCCGCGATCAAGAACGTCAAACACCGAAGCACCAGCCGACGTGCCCTCACACCGCACGAGCTCGCCGAGATCAACACAGTCGCCGCCGGCTTCGGTCCTGACCCGCTCCTCGACAGCCTCTTGCTGCGGCTGCACAGCGAGACAGCGTGCCGGGCCGGCGGCGCGCTCAGCTTGCGGCGGCGGGACCTCAACCCGATGGACGTCACCATTTTGCTGCGAGAGAAGGGAGATAAGAGCCGCCGCCAACCTGTCTCACCGACTCTATTCAACGCGCTGCTGGAGCACGTCGGCTCCCGTGTACCCGGTCGTGAGCCGAACGACCAGGTACTGCGCCTGCGCAACGGCGGACCGTTCCGCTACCACAACTACCAAACGTTCTGGAACCGGATCTGGCGGATCCTGCCGTGGGCCAAAGCGCTCGGCGTCACGTCGCACTGGCTGCGGTACACGACGCTGACCTGGGTCGAACGCTCCTTCGGCTACGCGGTCGCGGCAGCGTATGCCGGACACTCCGGCCCCAGCGCATCGAGCGATCGCGGCGGCGCGACGCTGACCTACACCTCGGCAACGATCCACGAAGTTGCGGCTGCCCTGTCCGCGCTCACCGGCGAGCCGCATCCCCTAGCCGAGCTCGCGACCCACGAGGCCGAGGTGGTCGACCTCGGCACGCGTCAGGCCGGGCCGCTTCTCGCAGTCGCGGGCGGCACGAGCAAGCGCGCCGACGGGTCCGCTCGGCTTCGAGGTGACCGATGACTGCCCCCGCGGACCTCGACGCCGTTGAGCAGGTTCTGGCGCAGTACGAGATCGCACGACAGCAACGTGCGCCGAAGCCCGGGCGCGGCAAGTTGGCCGAAGCTACCGGGCTCAGTCCGCACCATGTCCGCCAAGCTATCGACAAGATCAATGCCGCTAGCGCGCCAGAACCAGCTCCGCCGTCGCCACGCGCCAACCCCGGGCACACCGCCGACGATCACCAGATTGCCAGTCGAGCAGCGACAGTCGCTGGCAAAACCGGACCCTGGACGGCGACCGCAGCTGGTTCGCCAGCTGGCCTGACTCAGGCACCAGGGACGCCGACCAGCTCCGCCAGCTGGCCTCCAGGTGCCTACGACCGCCGCCAGCACCACGTTGGAGCTGGCGAACGCCAGGGTGCGCCAGGTCGGCCTGCTGGCGGCGGTGGTTCGCCAACACGCCGGACCACAGCGTCTGCGGCCAGCGCACTTCAACCGTCACCAGGCTCCAGCGCCCCGAGAAGTCCGTCCCGCGAGCCCACCGCCTCACCACGAGAAGGGGTACAGCCCGGCGGAACCGCCGTCAGCTGGCTGGGCTTCGCCTTCGGCTCGGTCACCTCGATCGCCGCGAACGTCCTCCACACCTGGCTGCCCGCCAGCTCGCAGCCGCCAGGTTTGGGCCCCCAGATCGGCGCCGGCGTGTGGCCGATCGCCCTGATCGTCACGGTCGAGGTGCTCACTAGAGTGAACTGGCGACGAGCCTGGTTCTGGAACACGGTCCGCTACGGCATCGGCAGCATCGTCGCTATCGGGTCCTTCGCGATCTCCTACGGCCACATCCACGCGGTCCTCATCGCATGGCACTACGACCCGATCGCCGCCGCCATCGGCCCGCTCGTCCTCGACGGGCTGATGACCATCAGCGGCTTCGCCCTCCTCACCGCCAAGCTCAGCTACGACGGGAACCAGGCCGCGAAGGTCACGAACTGACGCTGTAGCTGGTGGGTGCGGCGGCGCGTGCCACCGCACCCACCACCAGGTCCCGACCTGCGGACACAAACGTCATCGAGCGGCTTCGAGCATGATCCCAGTGACGGTCAATCAGCCGAAGTCAGATCCGGCCTCCCGTCGGGCATGCCGACAACATCCTCGTCCCAGACGTGAGGCTCGAACCAGGCCGAGTCGTAGCCGCCGATCTCCCAGGCGAGGTCGCTGTCTCCCACCCTCCAGGCTATTTCTGCTCTACGTACTACCGGCAGCCCGCCTGATCAACTGGGCGACAAGGTCGGCATTGCACCTACTGCCACCCGAAGGGCAGACTTTGCCACGAAGATCGCCTATTCATGAGACTTCCAAAATTGTCTTGCACTTGACGTTGAGATCTGGCCATCATGACAGATGACCCAGATCCAGGCACCCGACGAAATCAACGAAACGAGAGTGAAAATCCTGCAATCAAGGGGGCGATTTATTCGAATTGTCGGCTTGGACGCCCGATTTACCCATGTTTTCGCCAGCGCGCTCTACTACTTCTTCTTGATATGCCGGATCGTTGCATTGAGCGGTTCAGCTATCGTACCCGTGCTCGCACTGTACGAAGCGCAGCGTCTTGTAACCGCCTTTACGGGCGCCGCAGTCTTCCTCGCTGAGGTCGCCATCCGCACCATAAAGCCAGGGGAGCACGCGATCGCCCAGAACCTGAAGGCAGATGCCTTACTGCTCGAACATCGAAGATACGTGGCCGCCGTGCCGCCCTACAAAGACCCCGCAACCAGATTCGACACGTTCCATGAGAACGTGTCGGCAATCCGGAGGCAGAACCAAGTCTCGGAACGGAAGATACTTGCCCAGACATTCAATACGGACTCGCCCACAACGGAAGAACCTGAGCTAAAAACGAGGACACCCCGCAATAGCAACAAAGCTCGACCGCGGCAGGTTCGAAAGTGGTTCACTATACGCCAACAGCATGCAGCTCGACGGCGTCGAGATTAGTTTGCTAGTGCCGCATCAAGAAACGTTGACGTTGTCATCGTGTCGCGTGGACATCCGGGCTGGTGATCGCGAGGCTGGCTGTGGAGGTGAGGCCGATGGCGCGTCAGCCGGAGGTGTTCGCGCGGTCGTTGGAGCCGGAGGAGGCGCAGCGGCTGGTCAAGATCACGAGGTCGGCGAAGGATCGGGTGCGGCTGCGACGGTCCGGGATCGTGCTGGCCTCGTCGCAGGGCCGGCCCGCGGGTGAGATCGCGGTGATGTTCGCGGCGACGGAAGGGTATGTGCGGGAGGTGATCCACGCGTTCAACGAGTCCGGGTTCGCGGCGTTGTCCCCAAAATGGAGGGGCGGCCGACCAGCTAAGTTCGGGCCGGCCGCCCGTGATCAGATCTGTCGCATCGCCGCCTGCAAACCGACTGAGCTGGGGTTGCCGTTCACGACCTGGAGCCTGACCAAGCTGGTCGACCACCTGGCCAAGCATGCGCGGCTGGTGCTGAGCACCGAGACCGTCCGGCAGATCCTGCGCAAGGCGGGCGTGTCCTGGCAGACGACGAAGACCTGGAAAGCCAGCAAGGATCCGGACTTCGTGGCCAAGAAGACTCGCATCCTCGACCTCTACGACAACCCGCCGAAAGATGGGCGAGTGATCTGTGTCGACGAGTTCGGGCCACTGAACCTGCAACCCCGACCCGGCCGCGGCTGGTTCCCCACCGGCCGCCCGGCCCGGCAGCGCGCGACTTACACCCGCACCAAGGGGGTCCGGCAGATGCTCGCCGCGCTCGACCTGGCCTCCGGTCAGATGTTCCACCGGTTCCGTGACCGCAAACGCCGGCCGCAGTTCCTCGACTTCTGCAAGCAACCCCGCCGCCGCTTCCCCGCTGGGAAGCTGTATCTGATCTGCGACAACTACGGTCCCCACGGCAAGGCGGAGGTCAGGGCCTGGTGCGCGGCCAACGACATCGAGCTGGTCTACACACCCACCAACGCGTCGTGGCTGAACTGGATCGAGTGCGAGTTCACCGCGATCCGCTACTTCACCCTCGACGGCAGCGACTACCCCAGCCACGCTGCTCAGGAAGCCGCCATCGCCGGCTACCTCCGCTGGCGCAACCGCCACTGCCACCC
>NZ_JBFBAG010000050.1:0-83990 GCF_040682155.1 Amycolatopsis sp. NPDC051371 | reverse complement strand
CTCATCGAGCGCGACTGACGGTCGTGAGTGGGAAACAGTGTTAGAACACTGTTTCCCACTCACGACCCGGCTAGGGCAGCCTCGCCGCGATGTCGTCGATCGTCCACGCGCCTTCGGTTTCGATCACCTTGACGTCGTGCCAGCCGGCCAGTTCCGAGATCGCGCCGCCCTGGACCGCGAACACCTTGCCCGAAACAGGGCACTTCTCCGACGCCAAGTAAGCCACCAGCGGTGAGATGTTCGCCGGCGAGAACGCGTCGAACTCGCCCTCCTCCACCGGCGAAGCGAAGATCGCCCCCATCCCCGGTGTCGCCAGTGTCAGCCGCGTGCGGGCGATCGGGGCGATCGCGTTGACCCGGACCCCGTAGCGCTCCAGCTCGGCCGCCGCCACCAGGGTCATTGCCGCGATGCCCGCCTTCGCCGCGCCGTAGTTGAGCTGCCCCGCGTTCGGCAGGGTCACTCCGGACGCCGACGCCGTGTTGACCACCGACGCCGCCACCGGGGAACCCGCCTTCGCGCAGGACTTCCAGTACGCCGCCGCGTGGTGGAGCACCGCCGCGTGCCCCTTGAGGTGGACCGCGATCACCGCGTCCCACTGCTCTTCGGTGACGCTCGCGACGAACGCGTCGCGCAGGATGCCCGCGTTGTTCACCACGACGTCGAGCCGCCCGAACTCCGACACCGCCTGCTCGACCAGCTCCGACGCGCCCTGCCACGACGTCACGCTCGACGTGTTCGCGACCGCCGAACCGCCCAGGGCCCGGATCTCCGCGACGACGTCGGACGCAGGCCCGGCGGACGAGCCGCTCCCGTCGTTGGCGCCACCCAGGTCGTTGACCACGACCGAAGCTCCCTCGCGCGCGAACAAAAGGGCGTGCTCGCGCCCGATCCCCCGGCCCGCGCCGGTGATCAGCGCGACGCGCCCGTCGAGTGCACCCATCACAGCTCCACAAGTCCGTCTTTGAGCACGAGTGTGTCTCCTACCGTGGTTTCGAAGGCGTACGAAGAAGGTCCCGCCGCCCAGATCGACGTCGACAGGTCCTGACCCGGCAGCACCGGCGACGCGAACCGCACGGCCAGCCGCCGCAGTCTGTCCACTGAGGACTCACCGACCTCGGTCAGCGCCGCCCACGACGTGAACGCCATCGTGCACAGCCCGTGCGCGATGATCCCGGGCAATCCCGCGGCCAGCGCGACCTCCTCGTCGAGGTGGATCGGCATCGGATCGCCGGCGGCCGGGCCGTAGCGGAACGTCTGGTCGTCGTCGACGTGCTGGCTGACCTTCGCCACCGGCGCCTGAGCACGCAGAGCCTCGTCGAAGCGGTGCGAGGGGCCCAGCGAACCCTCCTTCGAGCCGGTGTCGAAGCCGCGGACGAAGAACGTCACGTACTGCTCGTTCACCAAGGAACCATCCGAGGAGCGGCATTCCAAGTACACCGTCGCCCGGGTGCCCTTCGGCAGCCCTTCGTAGCCGGTCATCTTCGCCCGCGACACCAGCGAATCACCGGGCCGGATCGGGCGGTGGAACCGGAAGTCCTGCTCGCCGTGCAGCACCCGGCCGAACAGCGACGTCGGCACCACTTCCAGCGCCGGTTCCAGCAGCGACTGGAACACCGGCACGATCGCGAACACCGGGCTCGCGACGTCGCCGGCGCGGTGGGCCGGGATCGGGTCGTTGGTCGCCGCCGCGTACTCGACGAGCCGCTCGCGCGTGACGTCGAACCGCGAAGGCGACGTCCACTTGTCGAGGCCGGCGGGATCGAACTTCATGCGACCAGGGCCTTGAACTTCTCGAGGGACTCGTCGAGGTTCTTCTTGCCGTCCTTCTCGACAGCCTTGCCGAGCGCGCCGACGATCATCTGACCGGTGAACTCGGCGTCGATGCTCGCCGCCGAGCCGGCACCGGCCGCCGCCACCGACAGCGAGAAGCTGATCTTGACCCCGGCCATCCCGGTCCCGGAGATGACCAGCCGGTGCGGCGCTTCATAGACGTCGACGGTCCAGGTGATCGTGTTCGCCATGCCGAGCATGGTGACCACTTCGGACACCTGCGAGCCCGGCGAGAACTCCGCCGGGACGTCGCCCTTCCACTTGGTGTGGATGGTCAGCCACTTCTCGAAGTTGTTGGGGTTGGAGAACTCCGCCCACACCTTGTCCGGCGCGGCGGGCAGTTCGACGGACGCGCTGATCCGGCCCATGGTTTCTCCTAAGCTCGCTGGTAGGCGGTGACGACGGCGGCGCCACCGAGTCCGATGTTGTGGTGCAGCGCGGCTCGCACCTCCGGAACCTGGCGCGCGTCCGCGTCGCCGCGTAGCTGCCAGGTCAGTTCGGCGCACTGGGCGAGCCCGGTCGCACCGAGCGGGTGCCCCTTCGAGATGAGCCCGCCGGACGGGTTCACGACCCACCGGCCGCCGTATGTCGTGTCGCCGGAGTCGACGAGTGCACCGCCTTCGCCCTCGTCGCAGAGCCCGAGCGCCTCGTACGTCAGAAGTTCGTTGACGGAGAAGCAGTCGTGCAGTTCGACGACCTGGAAGTCGGAAGGCCCGAGCCCGGCCTGCTCGTACACCTGCAGTGCGGCCTGCCGCGTCATGTCGTAGCCGACGATGTTCTTCGCGCTGCCGTCGAAGGTGCTGCGGAAGTCGGTCGTCAGCGCCTGCCCGACGATCTCGACGGCCCGCCCGGCGAGCCCGTTCGCCTCGACGAAGTCCTCGCCGGCCAGAAGAACAGCGCCGGAGCCGTCCGACGTCGGCGAGCACTGCAGCTTGGTCAGCGGGTCGTAGATCATCCGCGACGCGAGGATGTCGTCGAGCGTGTAGACGTCCTGGAACTGCGCGTACGGGTTGTTCACCGAGTGCCGGTGGTTCTTCTCGCCGATCTTCGCGAAGTGCTCGGCGGTCGTGCCGTACTTCTTCATGTGCTCGCGACCGGCGGCGCCGAACATCCACGGCGCGGGCGGGAACAGCACCTCGGAGATCTCGGCGAGCGCCTGCAGGTGGTTGCCCAGGGGCTGCTCGCGGTCGTCGAAGGTCGACCCGAGCGAGCCCGGCTTCATCTTCTCGAAGCCCAGCGCCAGCACGCAGTCCGCGCGCCCGCCGCGGATCGCCTCCGCGGCCAGGTACAGCGCGGTCGACCCCGTCGAGCAGTTGTTGTTGACGTTGACCACCGGGATCCCGGTCATCCCCAGCTCGTAGACGGCGCGCTGCCCGGACGTCGACTCGCCGTAGACGTACCCGACGTAGGCCTGCTGGACGGCGTCGTAGCCGAGCCCGGCGTCTTCGAGCGCCTTCGTCCCGGACTCGCGCGCCATCTGCGGGTAGTCCCAGTCTGCGCGCCGCCCCGGCTTCTCGAACTTCGTCATCCCGACGCCGACGACGTACACCTTGTTCGCCATGCAACAAACATACAGACCGGCATGTATTTATCAAGACCGGACCGCAGACCCGCAGGTCAGCGGCACTAAATCAGCCCAGCGGGGCCACCGGGCCGGGGTACCGAGCCGGGTCGAGGCAGCTGCCGAGACCGTCGACGACCGAGCAGAACCCCGGCGGCCGCACCGGCGCGTAGCCGGCCGGAACGCCGTGACCCGCGATCAGCTGCCGGTACGCCGCGACGGCGTCGGTCGGCCGGCGCGTCAGCGTGGCGTCGGAGCGGGCGTCCACTGTGTACAGTCCGAACCGCGGCTGGTAGCTGCCCCACTCGTAGTTGTCGGTGAGGCTCCAGTAGTTGTAGCCGATGACGTTCATGCCGTCGGCCTTCGCGCGCTGCACCCAGTAGATGTGGTCGCGCAGGTGGTCCGAGCGCGTGTAGCCGTCGGGCCGCGCGTTGCCGTTGTCGGTCGGCATCCCGTTCTCGACGACGTACAGCGGCAGGTTCGGGAACTTCCGTGCGTAGTAGCGAAGTGCGTAATAGATGCCGTCCGGCTGCGGCGTCACCTTCCAGAACTCGCCGCTCGCCGCGTGGATGGCGCTGAGGTTGTCGAGGCTCGCGCCGTAGTAGTAGTCGAGGCCGGCGAAGTCGAGCTTGTCGCGCACCTGGTCGAGGAACGACGCGTCCAGGACGCCCTGCGCGGCCGGGATGTAGGCCGTGTTGCTGGACACGAGCGCACCCGGGTCGAGCTGGTGGATCAGGTCGTACGCCGCGCGGTGCACCTTCACCAGCCGCGCCTGCGCCCACGGCAGCTTCCAGCCGGCGAGCCCGCCGTTGGTGGTCTCGTTCTGCAGGTAGACGGTCGGCTCGTTGATCGTGATCCAGATCGCGCCGAGCCCCTTGTAGCGGTCCACGACGCGGCGGGCGTTGGCGAGCCAGGCGTCGACCGTGCGGTCGCTGTCCCAGCCGCCCTGGTCGGCGACCCAGCCCGGGTAGACCCAGTGGTCGAGGGTGATCATCGGCCGCATCCCGGCGTCCACGACGTGCCGCACGACGTCGTCGTAGTACGCCAGTTCGGTCTGGTCGACCTGCCCGGGCCGCGGCTCGATCCGGGCCCACTCGACGCTGAAGCGGAACACGTTCACGCCGAGCTGCTTCGCGCGGTCGATGTCCTCGGCGTAGTGGTGCCGGAAGTCGACCGACTGCAGGTAGGGCTCCTTGATCGACGACGTCTTCGCCTGCTCGTAGCGGCGCCAGTTGCTGTCGGGCGCGGAGCCCTCGGCCTGGTAGCCGGAGGTGGCGACACCCCAGAAGAACGGTGTCGTGGCCACCGCCGGCGTCGACCCGGCCAGCATCGCTGTGACCAGCGTCAACACCGCAAGGATCGCCCGCATCGCACCCTCCGACCATTCATGAATAACCTTCATGTTAATGGTCGGACAGCTCGCGGCGCATCCCCCGAACAGCGGACGCGCCGCGAGCCGAACGCTAAGCGACCTTGAACGACTGAGCGGCGCTGCCGTCACAGGTCGCCTGGACCAGCTGGACGCTGTCCGCGGTGGACGCTCCCGGCACGGTCAGGCACTTGCCGCTGTGGCGGGCGACGAAGTGGTAGTACCCACTGCCCTCCGACACCGGCTGCCACTGCTGGTTGTTCCCGCCGCTGTAGGACCACAGCTGCAGGCCGGCGTTGTCCGTCGTCGCCACGTTCGTGACGTCGATGACCTCGGCCGGGTTGGTGCGGTTGTTGATGCGGTCGAAGCCGCCGCTGGTCGCGGCGAACTGGTACTGCTGAGCCGTGGTGCCGTTGCAGGTGTACTGCTGGATCACGGTGCCGTTGACGCTGCCCGCGGCCCGCGCGTCGGCGCACTTGCCGGACGCCTTGTTCGTCACGCCGTACCAAGTCGAGGGGTCGATCGTGCCCGGGTCCGTCGGCGTGGTCGAGCCGCCGCCGAGCCACTTGAGGCCGTCGAGCAGGAACCGGTTCTGGTCGGCGCTCTCGAACGTCGAAGACAGCGCGGTGTTCGTCTCGTAGTTCATCGCGTTGTGGCCGAAGTTCGAGTAGATCATCTTGTAGTTCTTGTTCGTCCACGAGATCGGGTAGTACCCGCTGTTCCAGGTCTGGCTCGGGTCGGTGCCGATCGGGAAGGTGGACTGGTCCATCGACGCCAGGATGGTGATGTTGCTGTTCTGGCGCAGGTCGTTCTGCCAGGCGTACCACTCGGACGTCGAGGACTTGATCGTCGCCGGCAGGTTCACCGTCGACGGGTGGGTGCGGTTCTCGATCTTCAGCGTCTCCGGCGTCGGGCCCCACGTGTTCGACGTGAACCGGCCAGTGCCGAGGAAGTCGTTGTGGAACCAGTTGGCGTACGACGGCGTCGAGCTGTCGTTGTACGCCGTGACGTGGAAGCCGTAGAACCCGCCGCCCGCCTGCATGTAACGCTGGAAGCCCTGGAACTGCGCCTGCGACTGCGGCTGGTCGTCGAGGAACATGACGATCTGGTACTGGCTCGGCGTGATGGTGGTCAGCTGGTTCCAGTTGGTCGTCGAGGTGTAGGTGAAGCCGTTGGCGCCCGCCTGCTGCGGGAACCAGACGTTGGCCTCCTTCTCGAAGCTGATGTGCGCGGCGTCGTAGGTGCCGCTGTAGAACGCGAGCACCTTGAACGGCGTCGCGGCCTGCACGGCCGGGGCGCCCAGGCTCAAGCCCAGGCAGGCGGCGAAGAAGGCCAATATCCGGATCAGGGGGCGGCGGACTCTGGACGACATGCGTGTTCCTTCCGGTGGGGGCGGGGAAACGATCACCAGTGGCGCGAGTAGTGCAGGCCGTAGCCGAAGGGGAACAGCGCGGGCTTGCCGTCACCGACGTTGATCGGCTGCTGGTCGGCGCTGCGCATCCAGGTCACCGGCAGCTTCCCGGTCGGGTTGTAGTCACCGAAGAGGACGTCGGCAACGCCTTGACCTTCGCTGCCCGGCAGCCACGACTCGACCAGCCCGGCCCAGTCCGGCAGCTGCGCCGCGATGTCGAGCGGCCGACCGGACACCAGCACGACGACGGTCGGCACCCCGGAGTCCTTGAGCTTCTGCAGCGTGGCGAGGTCGGTGGCGTCCAGTCCCATCCCTTGTGGACGGTCGCCCTTGCCCTCCGCGTACGGCGTCTCCCCCACGACCGCGACGGCGACGTCGTAGCTCTTGTCGATCCCGTCGCCGTCCTTGGCGTAGGTCACCTTCGACGAGCCGTTCTTGATGCCCTGCAGGATCGTGGTGCCGGGGATGACCGGGCCGCTGGTGCCCTGCCACCCGACGGTCCACCCGCCGGACTGGTTGCCGATGTCGTCCGCGCTCTTGCCGGCCACGAAGATCTTTTCGCGCTTGGAAAGCGGCAGCACGTGGTTCTCGTTCTTCAGCAGCACCTGGGATTCGCGGACGGCCTGGCGGGCGAGGTCACGGTGCTGCTTGCTGCCGATCGTGTTCAGGAACCGGCGGTCGGTCAGCGGGTGCTCGAACAGGCCGAGCTCGAACTTCTTCGTCAGGATGCGCTTGGTGGCGTCGTCGATCCGCAACAGCGGCACGCGGCCTTCCTGCACCAGCGTGCGCAGGGTATCGATGAACTTCTGCCAGTCGTAGGGCACCATCACCATGTCGATGCCCGCGTTGATCGACGCCTCGACCTCTTCGGGGGTGAAGCCGGTCTTGCCGTCGATCTTGTCGACGCCGTTGTAGTCCGAGACGACGATGCCCTTGAAGCCGAGCTCCTTCTTGAGGACGTCGTTGATCAGGTACGAGTTCGCGTGCAGCTTCACGCTGTTCCAGCTGCTGTAGGAGATCATCACCGAGCCGACCCCGCGCTGGACGGCGGCCTTGAACGGCGGCAGGTGGATCTGGCGCAGCTCCTGCTCGCTGATCTCGGTGTTGCCCTCGTTGACGCCGCCGGTGGTGCCGCCGTCGCCGACGTAGTGCTTGGCGGTGGCCATGACCGAGCCCGGCCGGTCCAGCTCTTTCCCTTGCAGGCCGGTGATGATCGACGACATCTGTGTCGCGAGCTGCGGGACCTCGCCGAAAGACTCGTAGGTGCGGCCCCAGCGGTCGTTGCGGGCGACGCACAAGCAGGGCGCGAAGTCCCAGTCGATGCCGGTGCCGGAGACCTCTTCCGCGGTGGCGCGGCCGATCTTCTCGACCAGCCGTGGGTCGCGGGTCGCGCCGAGGCCGATGTTGTGCGGGAAGACGGTGGCGCCGTACAGGCCGTTGTGGCCGTGGACGGCGTCGACGCCGTAGATGAGCGGGATGCCCAGCGGCGTGGCGAGGGCGGCTTTCTGGAAGCCGTCGTACATGTCGGCCCAGGTGACGGGCGTGTTCGGCGTCGGCTGCGAGCTGCCGCCGGAGAGCAGCGAGCCGAGCCGGCCGGTGGTGACGTCCGCCGGCGACTTCACGCCGAGGCGCTCGGCCTGCATCATCTGGCCGAGCTTGTCGTCGAGCGTCATCCGCGACATCAGGTCGGCGACCCGGACTTTCACCGGGCGCCAGGAGTCCTTGTACGCCGGGCCGTTTCCGGCGAGCGCCGGGGTTTCCGACGCCACCAGCAGCCCCAGGGCCAGTGCGCCGATACCCAGTCTGCGTCCGAGACCCATCCGGGTCCTCCTCGTCGAGAGACCGAAATTCACGCCTTGAATTAAGACACAGCGTTTGACGGTTGGTCCAGACCTCTGACCGAACTCGGTTTCCGCTCAGCGGGATTGCCGATTGCGGTCACGTACTGGCCTATTTGGCTTCTACGGTCGTTCCATGACTCGCGAACACGACGACCTCCTGGGCCTGCTGGCGGAAGTGCGGAAGCGCTTGCTGATCCCCGTCCGGGACATTTCGGACGCTGACGCGGCTCGCCGGACCACGGTCAGCGAACTGACGCTGGGCGGGTTGATCCGCCACCTGGCGACGGGCGAGCGCATGTGGCTCCAGGTCTTGAAGTCCGCGGACGGCTCACTCCCGGACGGCATGCTGGACACGACGCAGTACTCGATGAGCGAAACGCTGGCGCACTGGGTGTCGGCCTACGCGTCTGCCGCCACCGAGACGGATGCCTACGTGCGGTCGCTGCCCTCGCTGGACGTCGAGGTCCAGCTGCCGATGACACCGTGGTCACCCCCGGAACCGCAGTTCTGGTCGGCCCGCCGGATCGTCCTGCACCTGATCCACGAAACGGCCCAGCACGCGGGCCACGCGGACATCATCCGGGAGTCCCTGGACGGCGCGAACTCGACCGCCCAGCTGAACTGAGCCACACTGGCCCGATGCCGGCCGTCTACAAGAACCCGCGCGGCCACCGCGAGGTGCGGCGGTGGTGCACGGAAGCGTTGGCCCGCGCGGACTTTCCGATCACCGGCACGACGCTGACCACCAGCGCCGGGCGCGTCGAGCTGACCTCGGCCGGCACCGGACGGGCGCGCGTCGTCCTCGTGCCCGGCACCGGGTTCACCGCCGCCGTGGCGCTGCCGTGGCTGCGGGCGCTGTCGGCCCGATGGCCGGCGACGGTGGTCGACCTGCCCGGCCAGCCGGGACTCAGCGACCCGCGACGCCCCCGGCGGACCAGGTCGGCCTGGTACGGCCGGGTACTGGACGAAGTCCTGACGGCGATGGACGCCGAAGACGTCGTGCTGGTGGGCAACTCGCTGGGCGCCGCCGTCGTCCTGGCCGCCGGCTCGCCCCGCGTCGCGGCCCGGGCGCTGGTCTCCCCCGCCGGGATCATGCGGTTGAGCGTGGATCCGCGGCTGGCCATGGCTTCGACGCTCTGGCTGCTGCGGCCCACCGCCGCGAACACCCGCCGGATGTTGCGGCTGTTCGTCGGACCCGATGAGGAGCCACCCGCGACGGAGGTGGAGTGGATGACGCTGGTGGCCGCCTGCTGCCGCACGACACTGGCCCCGCCACCGCTGCCTGCCTCGCTCCTGACGCAGCGCGCCGGACAGCCGTGCGTCATCGGAGTCGGGGAACACGACCGGTTCCTGCCACCGCGCCGACTGGTCCCCGCGGTGCACCGCACGATCGGCGGCGACGTCCGGGTGTTCCCCGGCATGGGCCACCTGACCACGCGGGCGCATCTCGACGACGTCGTCGACCTCGTGGCCGAGGTGGCTTAGCGATCCGGAACTGTCGGTGGCCGCCGGTAGCGTGCGGAACGGGGGCGGCTCAGCGGTCCGAGCGCAAGGAAGCCGGGTCGAAGGAGTCCCAATACGCGTCCTCGTCCTCGGCGCTCGTCACCGGTTCGGGTGATTCCGGCGGCGCCACTCCGAGCCGTTCCGCCCGCAGCCGCTGGAACTCCTCGACCGTCATCCCCGGGTCGTCGTCCTCGGCCCGCGCCGGCGCCGGCATCCCGGTCATCTGCTCGATCATGTACGTCATGTCTTCGCCGAGCAGCAGCGCGACCTTGTTGTAGCCGTCCTGGGTCGCCTCGCGCATGGCCGCCTGGGCGATCTCCACCACCAGCGGCCCCAGGCCCTCGCCCAGGTTCACCGCCGACGGCGCCAGCCACAGCCGCAGCAGCTTGCCGCGGCCGTCGACCGTCGCCTCCACTTGGCCGTCGGCGTCGTGGGCCGTGCCGGACGCCGACGCCAGCAGCTCGTCCACCCGGGCCATCGCCTCTTCGCGCGCCCGGGCCTGGGAAATCAGCTCACGTGTCGTGATCACCGGCGCTCACCTTCCGTACGAGTAGGTGTCGGCGTCCGGGTCGTCGTCCGGGATCGCCTCATAACCCAGGACTTCCAGCTGCGACGCGTCCACCACCGGCGCCAGCGCGTGGTACATCTTGTCGCCCGCCCGGCGGGTCGCGCGCTGGGCCAGCTCGAGGATCTGGTCGGCGATGACCGACGACCCGTGCCGCAGCGCCGACCGGTGGATGCTGAGCCCGGTCAGCAGTCCGCCGGGCGCGACCTGGACCTCGATGGTGCTGTCCGGGGACGACGCCGTGCCCACCACCGGCCCGGAGCGTTCGAAACGCGCCGATGCCTCGGCGCCCGCGCGGTCCGCCTGCTCCACGATCCGCGAAGACGCCAGGTCGATGTCGAAGTCAGCCACGATGCGAAGTCACCCCGTCGGGCGGTAGAAGCCGATGAACGACTGTCCCGCGTTCGTGGTGCGGATCTTGCTGATCTGCACCGGGTCGCCGGCCTCGACCATCTGGCCGTCGCCGATCACCATCGCCACGTGCCCGGACCAGACGACCAGGTCGCCGGGCAGCAGCTGGTCGATCGAGGGCACCTCGGCCCCGACCGTCTGCTGCGCCGCCGTCCGCGGCAGCTGCAGGCCCGCGTCCTGGTACGACGTCATGGTCAGGCCGCTGCAGTCGAGCCCCTGGCCGCGCGCGGTACCACCCCAGACGTACGGCACGCCGAGCTGGGAAAGCGCGTTGCGCACGGCCTTCGCCGCGGTCTCGTTGGGCGCCATGACCTGCTTGCCGCCGGGCAGGTTGATCGCGACGCCGGAGCCGGGCTGCGGCGGGATCGCGACCGGCAGCCGCGGCTTGTGCACGGCGCCGCCGCCCCCGCCACCGCCGCCGCCCCCACCGCCGCCCCCGCCATCGGAGCCGCCCGAGTAGCCGGAATTGCTGTTGAACGACGAGGCCACCTTGGTGGGGGCCGCGCTGCTCGACGACGTCGTCTGCTCGCCGCCACCCAGCCGCGTCCCGATGTCGGTGAGCTGGTTGATCGTCTGCTCGCTGAAGGTCGCGGCCTGGCCGGTCAGCTGGCTGATCTTCGTCTGCAGCTTCATCAGGATGTCGCGCGACGCGGCGGCCCGGCTCTCCGGCGGCTGGATCGACTTCACCGCCGCCAGCGCCTTCATCGACGCCGAGATCTCCTTGATGATCTGGTCGCGGACCTGGTCGTTCTTGATCTCGCCCAGGTTCAGCGTCTCGGCCGCCTCGGCGACGGCCTTCTCGATCTCGGCGCTCTCGTCGAGGAGGTCTTGGACTTCCTTCTCCAGGCTCTGCGACGTCGCGGTGGCGCGGTCGGTCGTCGAACCGGAGCTGGCGGACGTCAGGGTGACGCGCTGGTCGGCCGCGGTGTCGCGGGTCCGCCCCACCGACGTCTGCAGCGCGACGTGCGCGTCCCGCGCGCCGCCGATGGCGGCCGGGTCGTGGCGCAGCTTGTCCGCGAACTGGTTGGTGGTGTCCAGGCTGTGCCGGACCAGCTGGTCGGTGTGGTGCTCGGTCACGCGCGGTCCTGCCCGAGGTCGCCGCCGAGCCGCCGGACGACGTCGCCGTGCTCGCCCTCGACCGCCGCGTAGTTGTGGTCGGTCTGCCGGGCGGCTTCGCCGACCTGACGCCAGCCGCCGCCGACGCGGTGCATCCGCTCCTGCAGGGCGCGCATCCGGCCGCTGTAGGCGCCGGAGAAGCCGGACTCGCCACCCATCTCGGAGAAGCCGTGGCCGCCGAGCGTCACGTGCGGGCCGACGTGGTTGTCGGCCGCGCCCTTGACGTCGTCACCGAGCGGGTCGACTTCGCGGGCGTACCGCGCGTACGCGCCGTCGTCGACGTGAAACCCCTGCTGCGAACCGTCCACTGGCCCTCCCTGTCACCGGGAGTGCGACGTGCGCGCGCCACCCCCGGTTCCCCTGCTGCGGAAGACAGCCTAGTCCACGGTCCGTACCCGAGTGGGCGAATTGCCCGGACTCAGCCGGTGACCTTCGCGAGCCAGCCCGGGTCCTGCCAGTTGACGATCGCGCCGTTCGAGGTGACCGTCGGCGTGCCGAAGCCGCTCTGCCCGTTGCCGAAGTCCTGCGACAGCTTCGGGTCGTTCTCGATCTGCTGGAAAGCGGTGTTGACCTGCTGGTCGTACGTGCCGGCGTTGACGGTCTGGGCGAAGGCCGGGTCGGTGATGCCGACGTCGGTGCCGAGCTTGATCAGCTGCGCCTTGTCGTAGCCGCGCTTGCCCTCTTCGGGCTGGTTCGCGAACAGCGCGTCGTGGAACTGGAGGAACTTGCCGGCGTCGGCCGCGGCCAGCGCCGCGTTCGCCGAGTCGAGCGAGTAGCCGGGCGGGTCGGAACGCTCGTTGAGCAGCGGCACCATGTGGTAGCGCACCTGCAGCTTGCCGTCGTTGATCGCCTGCTCGACGTCGGTCTTGTAGGTCTTCTCGAACTGGCCGCAGATCGGGCAGAGGAAGTCGGCGTAGACGTCGATCGAGGCCTTCGCGCCCGCCTTGCCGACGGTGACGACGACGCCGTCGCGCTTCTGCGTGACGTCCCCGGCCAGCGAACTGGTGCCGGGGTCGATGACCTGCCCGCCGGTCTTGTTCTTGTCCGAGATCGTCCAGATCACGCCGCCGATCACCAACGCGGCCACAACGACCACGGCGGCGATCCCGATGATCCACTTCCGCTTGTCGGTCGACGCGCCCCTGGCCTGGGCCACCGCCTTCGCTCCCCCGGCCTGCGTGGCCTGACGACGCTTCCGAGCGGTCCGCTCAGCTCCACCCACTGTGTATCAGTTCCCTTCCGCGATACCCGAGTAGTCGGGCTCGGGTCCGTCAGAGTTCCCGCGACTGTCCCCGCGACCTCGCGCGAGCCAGCCGTCGAGCGACAGCAGCGTGCGCGGCCGCGCCAGCAGCCAGACGGCCAGCAGCGCGAAACCGGAGTCGCGGAGGATCTCCTGCGGGTACTCGGTCTGCCCCGCCGCCACCTGGCCGCCGCCGCCGAAGCACCCGCAGTCGATGCTCAGCCCGCGCGCCCACGACTGGGCGATCCCGGCGATGAGCACCAGCAGCAGCACCAGCGCGGCGCCGGCCACCCACCGGGTCGCCAGGCCCGCGAGCAGGAACAGCCCGAGCACGAGTTCGACGAGCGGCAGCGCGATGGCCACCACGTTTTCGAGTGCGTCCGGAAGCACGTCGTACGCCTGCACGGCGATCAACGTCTGACCCGGATCCGCCAGCTTGAGCGCACCGGAAACGAGCCAGACGGCCGCCAGCCCCACCCGGGCGAGCGTGCCGACGGCGTCCAGTACGGGTTGGGACGGTCGCACCACGCACTTAGGCTAACGGGAGGACCTGAGAACTTCGTGAGGGCACGGCGGTGGTGGAGGGAGCGGCGGAATGCGGTGGCGCGCGCTCCTCGTCTCGGCGTTGCTGCTGGTCACGGTGTCGGCGTGCGGTCCGTCGAAGGTCTCGCCGACCGACTCGCTGGTGACCCGCGCCAGTGCGACGGATCACCTGACCATCGGCATCCGGTTCGACGCGCCGGGGCTTTCCGAGCGCACGATCGACGGGAGATTCGTCGGGTTCGACGTCGACGTCGCGACTTTCGTCGCATCGGAACTGGGGGTCGCCGCGAAGGACATCACGTGGCGCGAAACGACGTCCGCGACGCGTGAAACGGACCTCACCTCCGGCGCGGTCGACCTGGTCGTCGCGACCTATTCGATCACCGACAAGCGCAAGCAGCTCGTGTCGTTCGCCGGGCCGTACTTCACCACCGGGCAGGACCTGCTGGTGCGGCGCACGTCACCGGACATCACCGGCCCGGAGACGCTCAACGGGCGCCGGCTGTGCTCGGTCACCGGCTCGACGCCGGCGCAGCAGGTGAAGGACAAGTTCGCGCAGGCCGTGCAGCTGGTCGAATACCCGCGCTACCCGGACTGCGTGACCGCGCTGCTCGCCGGCCAGATCGACGCGTTGACCACCGACGGGGTGATCCTCGCGGGCTACGTCACGCGGGATCCCGAGCTGCTGAAGGTCGTCGGGAAGCCGTTCTCCAAGGAGAGCTACGGCATCGGCCTGCGCAAGGGCGACGGCCAGGGTGTGAACGCGGTCGACGACGCGATCCGCAAGATGATCTCCTCCGGCGAATGGCTGCGGTCGCTCAACGCGAACATCGGGCCGTCCGGGTACCAGCTGCCGTCCCCTCCCGAGGTCACCGAGAAGTGAAGCTGCCCGATCTGCCCGTCCGTGCGGTCCTGCCGGAGCTTCTTTCGGCGTTGGACGCCCACGGCACCGCCGTCCTCGTCGCGCCGCCCGGGACGGGGAAGACGACGCTGGTGCCGCTGGCGCTGGCTGCTTCCGGCGGCCGGGTCGTGGTCGCCGAGCCGCGGCGGCTGGCGGCGCGGGCCGCGGCGGCGCGGATGGCGGCCATCCTGGGCGAACCGGTCGGCGAGACGGTGGGCTACGCCGTGCGCGGCGACCGGAAGGTGTCGGCGCGGACGCGGATCGAGGTCGTGACGTCGGGTCTGCTGGTGCGGCGCGTGCAGGGTGATCCCGAGCTGCCCGGGGTGTCGACGGTGCTGCTGGACGAGTGCCACGAGCGGCACCTGGACGCCGACCTGCTGCTGGCGTTGCTGCTCGACGTCCGCGCGGGGCTGCGCGACGACCTGCGGCTGCTGGCGACGTCGGCGACGGTGGCCGCGGGCCGGCTCGCGACGCTCCTGGGTGACGCCCCGGTGATCACGGCGACGGCGCCGACGTTCCCCGTTTCCTTCTCCTACGTTCCGCCGGCGCGGGGTGAGCGTGTCGAGGCGTGTGTCGCGCGTGCGGTGCGGACGGCACTGTCCTCAGGGGACGGTGACGTGCTCGCTTTCCTCCCCGGTGCGGGTGAGATCGCGCGGACGTCGGGGATGTTGCGGTTGTCCGATGTGGACGTCCTGCCGCTGCACGGACGGCTTTCCGCGGCACACCAGGACGACGCGCTGCGGCCCCGTTCGCGGCGGCGGGTCGTGCTGGCGACGGCCGTGGCGGAGTCGAGCCTGACCGTGCCGGGCGTGCGGGCGGTCGTGGACTCGGGGCTGGCGCGGGTGCCGCGGGTCGACCACCGGCGTGGCCTGCCCGGTCTGGCGACGGTGCGGGTGTCGGCGGCGGTGGCCACGCAGCGGTCCGGGCGGGCGGGGCGTGAGGCGCCGGGCCGGGCTTATCGCTGCTGGGCCGAGAACGAACAGTCTTTACTCCCGGCGTATCCGGAGCCGGAGATCCGGACGGCCGAGCTGGCCCGGTTCGCGCTGGAGCTGGCGTGCTGGTCGACGCCCGACGGCAGGGGGCTGGCCTGGTGGGACCCGCCGGGCGAGGGCGCGCTCGCGGCGGGGCGCGCGCTGCTGGCGACGCTGGGAGCGACGGCGGACGGCGTGGTGACCGCGCGCGGGCGGCGGATGGCGGAGCTGGGGCTGCACCCGCGGCTGGCGCGCGCGTTGCTGGACGGCGCTGCGGAGGTCGGTGCCCGGAACGCGGCGGAGGTGGTGGCACTGTTGGACGCGGGCGCGACGCTGACGGACGTCGCCGCGGAGCTGCGCCGGTTGCGTAGCGCCTCTGATGAACCCGCGCGCCGCTGGAAGCGAGACGCCCGGCGGCTGGAGGGTCTGGTCGCGGACCGCCCCGCCAGTCGGCGAGTGACCGGTCGTTCTGCCTCGGCCGAGACCGGAGCCGGAGCCGGAGCCGGAGCCGACCGAGTACCGACCGATCGTTCTCCCGGAGGCAAGAACCGAACCGTAGCGGACCGAGCACCAACCGATCGTTCTCCCACCGGCAAGAACGAAACCAGAGCGGACCGAGCACCAACCGATCGTTCTCCCACCGGCGGCGGCCGCGCGGCCGGCCCGGCCGCCGATCGCCGGTCGGATTCGGATCCCGCGCTGGTCGTCGCGCTCGCGCATCCCGAGCGGCTCGCCCGGCGCCGTCCCGGAGGCGCGCCCGTCTACCTCATGGCCGGCGGCACCGCGGCCGAACTGCCACCCGGCAGCGGGCTCGACTCCGAATGGCTGGCCATCGCCGAAGCGACCCGCGACCCCGGCCGCGTCCACGGCACCATCCGGCTCGCCGCGGCCGCCGACGAGCGGCTCGCCACCCGGGTCGGCCAAGTGTCCGAAGTGGACGAAGTCACCTGGGACGGCGACGTCGTCGCCCGGCGGGTCCGCAAGCTCGGCGCGATCGTCCTGTCCGAGAAGCCCCTCAAGAACCCGGACGTCCACGACGCCCTCGTCACCGGCCTCCGCGAGAACGGCCTCGGCCTCCTCAAGTGGAGCCAGGACGCGACCCGTCTGCGCGAGCGGATGGCCTTCCTGCACCGCGTCCTCGGCGAACCCTGGCCCGCTGTGGACGACAGCACTCTGCTCGCCGATGTGGACAAATGGCTCGACCTGTCCGGAGCGCGGAAGAAGTCGGACCTCGCGACCGTCAACGCCGGCACTGCCCTGAAAGCCCTCCTGCCCTGGCCAGAAGCGTCCAAACTGGACGAACTCGCGCCGGATCGCCTGGAAGTCCCGTCGGGGTCCCACATCCGCGTCGACTACCAGGGCGACCAGCCGGTGCTCGCCGTCAAGCTGCAGGAAACCTTCGGCTGGACCGGAACCCCCACCATCGCCGGCGTCCCGGTGGTCCTGCACCTGCTCTCCCCCGCCGGCCGCCCGGCCGCGATCACCGCCGACCTCGGGTCGTTCTGGGCCACCGGCTACCCGTCGGTACGCGCCGACCTGCGCGGCCGCTACCCGAAACACGCCTGGCCCGAGGACCCGGCCACCGCCGTCCCGACCCGGCACACCCGCCGCCGCACCTGACGAAAGTCGGGGGCCGGTCGCAACCGTCGGCCGATGCCCCCGCCGTCCCCCAAACCCGAGACTCCCGGTACAGGCGAACCACCGGGAGGATTCATGATCACGCTTCGAAAACTGACGAAGCGCTACGGGGAAAAGACCGTCGTCGACGCGCTCACCTGCGACGTCGCGCCGGGCCAGGTGACCGGGTTCCTCGGTCCGAACGGCGCCGGGAAGTCGACGACCATGCGGATGACCGTCGGGCTCGACCACCCGCAAGAAGGCGAGGTGCTGGTCGGCGGCAAGAGCTACGCCCAGCTGCGGCACCCGCTGCGCGAGGTCGGCGCGCTGCTCGACGCCAAGGCGCTGCACCCCGGCCGCAGCGCCGGGAAGCACCTCACGGCCATGGCGCGCAGCAACGGGATCGCGACGAGCCGCGTCGAAGAGGTCCTCGCGACCGTCGGGCTTTCGGACGTCGCCGGCAAGCGGGCCGGGCAGTTCTCGCTCGGCATGGGCCAGCGGCTCGGCATCGCCGGCGCGCTGCTCGGCGACCCGGGCGTCCTGATGTTCGACGAGCCGGTCAACGGCCTCGACCCGGACGGCGTCCGCTGGGTCCGGCAGCTGATGCGCTCGCTGGCCGCCGAGGGGCGGACGGTGTTCGTCTCCAGCCACCTGATGAGCGAGATGCAGCTGACCGCCGACCACCTGATCGTGATCGGCAAGGGCAAGCTGCTGGCCGACGCGCCGGTGGCGGAGTTCATCGCGGGCAACTCCCGCACGACGGTCTCGGTGCGCGTCCCGGCCAACGGCGAACGCTCGAAGCTCGACGAGCGGCTGCGCGCCGAGGGCGCCCTGACTCACCCCGGCGAACCGGACGAACTGGTGGTGGACGGCCTCGACGTCGCCCGCATCGGCGATCTCGTGCACGAGCTGGGAATCCGCGTCCACGGGCTCGCCGAGCGGACGGCGTCGCTCGAGCAGGCGTACATGGAACTGACCGCTTCTTCGGTGGAATACGGGGTGTCGGCATGACGACGGTGACGTCTTCGGAGGTGCGCGGCGGCGGGCTGTCCGGCGCGGTGGCGGCGGAGTGGACGAAGTTCTGGTCGGTCCGGGCGACGTGGTGGTGCCTGATCGCGGGGATCGCGCTGATGCTGGCCTACAGCACCCTGTCCGGGATCGCCCAGCGCTTCGACGACGACCCCCAGGCGGCGAACACCATCGCCCTCGGCGGCGCCTTCTACCTGACGCAGTTCGCGGTGATCTCACTCGCGACGCTGTTCGTCACGAGCGAGTACACCGGCGGCGGCATCCGCTCGACGCTGCTGTGGACGCCGGTCCGCTCCCGGGTGGTCCTGGCGAAGTCGGCGATCCTCCTGCCGGTGCTCTTCGCCTACGGCGTAGTCCTCGCCTGCGCGGGCATGACGCTGGCCGGAGCGGTGAAGAACGGCCACGGCCTGCCGACGACCCTCGAAGCCGGCTTCACGACGGCATCCGGCATGGGCGGGTACTTCGCCCTCCTGGGGCTGCTGTGCACGGGCGTCGGCTGGGCGCTGCGCAGCGCGGCCGGGACGCTGGTGACGGTGATCGTGCTGCTGGTGCCGCTGCCGCTGATCGTGGCGTCGCTGGGGCTGCCGGAGCTGGTGTCGTACTTCCCGGGCATCGCGGGGGTGAACGCGATGGTCGAGGCCGGGCAGCCGAACCCGATCACGATGGCGCCGGCGCCGTACGCGCCGTGGGTGGGGTTGCTGATCTGCGCGGCCTGGGCAGGGGCGGCGCTGCTGGTGGGCGCGGGAGTGTTGCGCCGCCGCGACGCCTGACCCCAAGCAGCCCCGCCTGACCTCAAGCAGCCGCCGCCCACTCCCGAGCGGCCCCGCTTGACCCCAAGCAACCCGGGCCCACCCAACAGCCCCGCCTGGCCCCAAGCAGCGCTGCCCACCCTCGAGCAGCCCTGCCTGACCCCAAGCAGCCCGTGCCCACCCCCAGCAGGCCCGCCTGACCCCGAGCAGCCCGCCCTCCCCCGAGCCGGCCCCGCTTGACTCCCGAGCAGCCCCGCTCTCCCTCAAGCGGCCCCGCTCGACCCCCGAGCGGCCCCCGCCCTCCCCTTCAGGGACCCGGCAAAGTCGGGTGGCCGAGCCGGATCGGCGGTCGCTCGGGGGTGCCGGCGTGTCTTGAATGAGTCATTCAGGACCTCCGAAGACCTGAATGAGTCATTCAAGACACGGGGTCGGGCCAGGCGGCGAGCGGCGACCGGCCATCGCCGAAACCATCGCCGAAAGCCCCCGCCCTCCCTTGGGGGCCGGCCCCGCTTCCAGCGTATCGGCCACCTCCGACAAAGCCGGGAAAACTCGGCAGCGGAGGCCCGGTTGTCCACATTCGCGCCAGCTTGGGGATAGCCGGGTTCAGTCGAGGTCGATGCCGATTCCGATGCCGGTGAGGATCTCCCGGGCACTCGCCACCAGCGATTCCCGCGAAGGCGGTACCGAAGCCCCGGCCAGCGCGCCGAAGATCGTGCCGTCCATCCAGTCGACCACCAGCGTCGCGTGGCGGACCGGGTCCGTGGATCCCGCCGCTTCCAGTGCTTCCGCGGCCAAGCGGCGGATCACCGCCCCGCCCGAGTCGTACCGCGCGCGCAGCTCCGGGCGCCGGGTCGCTTCCAATGCCAGCTCGTACCGCGCCAGCATGCGGGTCCGGCCGGGTCCCAAGGCCTCGTACACGTAGCCCGCGACCGACTCCGGCAAGCCGCCGGCCGGGGGCGGGACCTCGGCCTGGTCCAGCTCGACGATCCGCGCGATCGTCAGCTCCAGCAGCGCCGCCCGGGTCCGCGCGTAGTACGACGTCGAACCCACGGGCAACCCGGCAAGCCGGTCGACCGCCCGATGCGTCAGCCCGCGCATGCCCTCCGCCGCGATCACTTCGATCGCCGCGTCGCCGATCACAGAAAGACGGTCCACGAAAGGCACTCTACAGGTGTAGAGTCCTCTACAGATGTAGAGGAGGAGTCATGCACGCGATCGTGGTCGGCGGCGGAATCGGCGGACTGGGGGCGGCCGCGGGGCTGCACCGGATCGGCTGGCAGGTCACCGTGCTCGAACAAGCCGAGGAGTTCGGCGACGTCGGCGCCGGGATCTCGCTCTGGCCGAACGCCCTGCGCTGCCTGGACGAACTCGGCGTCGACCTGGGAGAGCACCTCGCCGCCCAGCACGAAGGCGGCTTCCGGGACCGGCGCGGCCGGCGGGTCACCCGCTTCGACTCCGCCGCCTTCGAACGCATCCACGGCCGGCCGCTCGGGGCCATCCACCGGCGGGACCTCATCGCCGCCCTGCGGGACGCCGTCCCGGCCGAGAGCCTGAAGACCGGCGCCGAAGTCACCGAAGTCCACGAAGACGGACGAGTCCGCTTCACCGGTGGAGAACTCCAGGCCGATCTCGTCGTCGCCGCCGACGGCATCCGCAGCCCGATCCGCCACGCGCTCTTCCCGCGCCACCCCGAACCGGTGTACAGCGGCAGCACGGCGTTCCGCGGTGTCGCGAAGTTCCCCGGTGCCCGGCTCAGCACCAGCTTCGACCGCGGCACCGAGATCGGCGTCCTCCCCTTGACCGGCGACGACGTCTACTGGTGGGTCTCCTACGTCACGGAGGCCGGGAACCGCCCGGACGACCCCAAGAAGTACCTGCAGCAGCACTTCGGGGACTGGCACGACCCGATCCCGGCGCTGATCGACGCCACGCCGCCGGAAGCCGTGCTCCACCACGACCTCTACTACCTGGGCACACCGCTCGAGACTTACGTGAAAGGCCGGGTGGCCCTGCTCGGCGACGCCGCCCACGCCATGCCGCCCTTCCTCGGCCAAGGCGGCTGCCAGGCCATCGAAGACGCGACCGTACTGGCCCACCAGCTGTCCACAAAGGACATAGCGCCAGCACTCGCGGCCTACGACGGAGAACGGCGGCCGCGCAGCCAGAAGGTCGCCCGCGAGTCCGTCCGGATGGGTAAGGTCGGCCCGCAGCTGGCCAACCCGGTGGCGGTCAAGATGCGCACCGCGCTGCTGAGAACCCTTCCGGCGCAGGTGACCGTCCGCGTCGGCAAGGACATCACGGGGTGGCGGCCTCCGCGTCTCCCCCGACCAGCCCCGCCTCGTACGCCGTGATCGCCGCCTGCACCCGGTTCTTCGCCCCGAGCCGGGTCAGGATCGTGCTCACGTGCGCCTTCACCGTGCCCTCGACGACGAACATCTTCGCCGCGATGTCCGCATTGGACAGTCCGGAGCCCAGCAGTGTCAGCACTTCCCGCTCGCGCGGGGTCAGCACCGCGACCTTCGACCGCGCCGCCGCGGCCCGGGAGAGCCGGCCGCCCGACAGGCGCGCGATCACCCGCTGCGCCACCTTCGGCGAGAGGAACGCGGCCCCGTCGGCGACGGCGTGGATGCCGGCCAGCAGCTCGCGCGGGTCGCCCGACTTCAGCAGGAACCCGCCCGCGCCGAGCCCCAGCGCGCGCTCGATGTACTCGTCCTCGCCGAACGTCGTCAGCATGATGACGCCTACGGACGGCAGCAGCCGCCGGATCTCCGCGGCCGCGCCCAGCCCGTCCAAGCCCGGCATCCGGATGTCGAGCAGCACGACGTCCGGGTGCGTGGCGAGCGCCTGCGCCACCGCGGATCGCCCGTCACCGGCCTCGCCGACGACCTCGATCCCGGGGTCCGCCCCGAGGATCGCCGCCACCCCCGCCCGCATCAGCGCCTCGTCGTCGGCCAGTACGACCCTGATCACGCATCCCCCTCGGTGAACCAGTCCTTCGAAACGAGCTTGCCCTCGGCGAAACACAACCGGTAGGCGGCGTACTCGGCGTCGAGCCACGACCTCCCGCTGCCGTAGTACTCGCACACGGCGCCGGGCGGTGGCGGCGGCTCGCCCCGCGTCGGGCGGGCGGCGCGCTGGTGCTCCGGCAGCTGCGGCGCCAGGTCGGCGCGCGCCTGCCCGACCCGCGCCCGGTCGTACACCGCGCCCGGCAGCTCGGAGGAGTTCCACTGGTAGAGGAACGCGATCCCGCTGACCGCGAGGAGCACGCCGAACAACGCGAGCGGGATGGTGACGGCGTAGATCAGGGTGCGCCGCACGTCGCGGCGGGCCAGCGCCAGCGCCTGGGCCGACGTCGACTGCCCGACCTCGTCGTCGGCGGCTTCCCGCAGCTCCGGCGTCTCTTCGACCGGCGCGGCGTCGTGCGGCAGCGTCGCGGTGACGGCGAACCCGCCATCGCGGGGCCCCGCGCGCAGCGTCCCGCCGACGAGCCGGACGCGTTCGCGCAGCCCGATCAGCCCGAGGTGCCCGGACGCGGCCCCGGGCAACGGCCCGGCGGGCGGCGGCGCGTTCACGACGCTGACCGAGGTCTCCGAGCCGGTACTCGCCACGCGCACGGTGACCGCGGCGCCCGGCGCGTGCTTGGCCACGTTCGTCAAACCTTCCTGCACCACGCGGTAAGCGGCGCGCGCGACCATCGGCGGCGCCAGCGAACTGTCCACGCCCGCGTCGATGAGCAGCCCGGACGCCCGGGCCCGCGCGATCAGCTCCCCCAGGTCACCCTGCACCGGCTCGACCGGCGCGGCGTCCTCGCGCAGGACACCGATGATCTCGCGCAGCCGCTCGGTCGCCGACGCGGCACTCGTCCGCAGCTGGGTGGCCGCGTCGCGCTGGACGTCGTCGAGCCCGCCCGCGACTTCCAGTGCGGCCGCGCGGACGGCGATCAGGCTCAGCTCGTGGCCCAGCGAGTCGTGCATGTCGCTGGCGATCCGCGCGCGTTCGCGCAGCCGGGCCTGGTCGGCGACCAGCCGCTGCCTGCTCTCCATCTCCTCGGCCCGGCGCCACCCGGAGCGGGCGAGCTCGCCGCGCACCCGGACGTACCGGCCGAGCAGCCACGGCGACAGCCCGGCGAACACCAGGATCGCCATCATCGAGCCCCAGTCGCCGAGGCCGTCGGGTGCGACGAGCAGCGACACCGGGATTCCCAGCAGCGAGACGGCCGCGCCGATCAGGACGCCGGGACGGGCCCGTTCCATCCGCAGCGCGGCCTGGTAGCTCATCGCCACCAGCACGAACACCGTCCACACCGGCACGCGGTCGCCGTAGGGGAACGGGGCGGCGAGGGTCCCGACCAGAGCGATGCCGAGCGAGACGGCCGGGTACCGCCGGGCCGTCACGACCGATCCCGCGACGACGACGAGCCCGGCGACGAGCTCCCAGGTCCGCTCGCCCAAAGCGTCGGCGACGACGATGAAGGCCAGGAACAGCCCGAGGGCAACGTCGAAGACCACGCGCCACCTGCGCTTCGTCACCTCTCGCACAGGAACGAAGCTACAAGGCGTGACGACCGGCGACCACTGCCGAAAGTCAACCCTTCAGGGTGTCCAGGAAAGCCAGCGTCTGCGGCCAGGACAACGAGTACGCGTCGGCGTTGACGGCGGTGCCGTGCCGCGAAGAGTCGCTGAAGCCGTGTTCGGCGCCCGGGAAGTGCTGGGTGAACGTCGCGCCGCGCGGCCGGGACTGCAACGCCGTCTGCAGGCGGGCGAACGTCTCGTGCGAGACGACGGTGTCGGCCTCCGGGTAGGCGACGAGCACCGGCGCGGTGATCCCGGTCGACAAAGCGACCGTGTCGAGGTCGTGGTTCGGCGGCGCCGGCTCGCGGACCGTCGGGTGGTAGGCGACGACGCCGGAAAGCCGCTGGTCACGAGCCGCGAGCAGGAGCGCGAAGCGGCCGCCGAGGCACCAGCCCATGACCCCGGCCGACGTGCAGCCGAGGTCGCCGAGCAGGTGGTCGAGCAACACCGTCTGCTCCGCCAAAGCGGTCTCGTCCCGCAGCTCGCCCAGCTTCGCGCCGAGGTCCTCGCGAGAGGTGTTGTCGGTGCTCGCGCCGTGGAAGACGTCCCAGGTCAACGCCGTGATGCCCCGGCCGGCCAGCTCGTCGGCCCACGCCCGGACCTGCTCGCCGATACCGGTGATCATCGGGAGGAGCAGCATCCCGGATTCCGAGCCGCCGGCCGGGCGGGCCAGGTACGCGGAGAGGTCGCCGACACGGACGGTGGACGTCTCGATGCTCATGTCCGCATGATGCATGATCTCCACCATGGCCGAGCGCACACTCGCCGAACAGTTGGGCGGCTACCTCCCCGAAGGCATCGAGGCCCTCGAAGAGCACGAACGGCAGGACCTCGCCGACGCCCTGCGCGACGCGCGCAGACGGCAGGCGAAAGCGCTCGCCGAAGCGGGCGAAGAAGGCCTTCGGTACGTCCCCGCGTTGCTGCGCGGAGCGGTGCGGAAAGCGGTCGGGCTATGACGAACTACGCGGCCGAAGCCGAGATCCTGAAGCTCGCCCGCGTCCTCGACGTCGAACCGGCGCGGCTCGCATACCTCGCCCGCGTCGACGCCGACGACCTGCAGGCGTTCCGCGAGCAGGTCACCGACACGCTGTTCGACGCGAACATCGCCGTCCTGCAACGGATGGCCCTGGCCGCGCGGCTGCTGCCCGGCGGGGTGCTCGCCAAGATCGCCGAGAAGGTGTTCGGCCCGCTGCTGTGCGCCCGGATCGCCGGGGTGGTCGACGTCGCGCGCGGCGTCGACGTCGCCAAGCGGCTGCACCCGCGGTTCCTCGCCGAGGTCGCGGCCGAGCTCGACCCGCGGCGCGCGAGCGCGATCATCTCCCGCATCCCCCTCGAAACCGTCCTCGCGGTGGCGAACGAGCTGGCGCGCAAACAGGACTGGATCACCCTCGGCCGGTTCGTCGGGCACCTGCCCGACCCGACCGTGCGGCGGGCCCTGGAGGAGATCGACGACCCCGGCCTGCTGCGGATCGCGTTCGTGCTCGACGACAAGAACCGCATCGACCACGTCGTCGGCCTGCTCCCGGCGCACCGGCTCGGCCGGCTGATCACCGCCGCGGGGGACGACAAAGACCTCTGGACCCCGGCGCTCGACCTGCTGAACCACCTGAACGCCGAGCGCCGGAGCACGCTGGCCCCGATGCTCGGCAGTCTCCCGGACGGACTCCGCGAACGCGCTCAGGCGACGATCAAGTAGATCCCGTAGCCGACGATCGCCGCGCACAGGGCGAAGCAGATCACCGCCCCGGCCAGCGGACCGGTGCCCGAGCCACCCGCTTCGCGGGCCGAGTCGCGCTGCGAGAGCCCGACCACCCCGAACGAGAACAGGCTCGTCAGCACGACCACCGAAGCGAGCGCGACGGCGAAGACGAGACCGAGGGAACCCCAATCGATGTTCACGGCGCTCCTCAGGCGTTGGCCGGCTGCACGGCCGGCTCGGACTCGGTGACGGAGTCGGCGTTGACCGGGTTCCGCTTCGACGCGAGGTAGATGCCGACCGCGACGACGACCCCGGCGAGGCCGATCAGGACGGTGCCCCAGGTGCCGAGCGTCGAGACCTCGGCGGCGACCGCCCCGACGATCGCAGCGGCGGGCAGCGTCAGCGCCCAGGCCACGACCATCTTCCCGGCGACGCCCCAGCGGACTTCGGCGAGCCGGCGGCCCAGGCCCGAGCCGATGATGCCGCCCGAGCAGACGTGCGTGGTCGAGAGCGCGAAGCCGAGGTGCGCCGAAGTGAGGATGACCGCCGCGGCGCTGGTTTCGGCCGCGAAGCCCTGCGGCGTCTGGATTTCCGTGAGCTTCTTGCCCATCGTCTGGATGATCCGCCAGCCGCCGAGGTAGGTGCCGAGCGCGATCGCGGCGCCCGCGGTGAGGATGACCCAGATCGGCGGGCTGGAGCCCGGCGCGAGCGAGCCCGACGCGATCAGCGTCAGCGTGATGACACCCATGGTCTTCTGCGCGTCGTTCGTGCCGTGCGCGAGCGAGACCAGCGAAGCCGACGCGATCTGGCCGGCCTTGAAGGTCCGGCCCACGGTCCCTTCCTTCGCCCGGGCGGTGATCCGGTAGACGAGGAAGGTGCCCAGCGTCGCGACGATCCCGGCGACGATCGGCGAGGCGAGCGCGGGGATCAAAACCTTCTCGACGACCTTCCCGAAGTGGACGGCGTCGGAGCCCGAGGCGATCCAGGTGGCGCCGATCAGCCCGCCGAAGAGAGCGTGCGACGAACTCGACGGCAGCCCGATCAACCAGGTCACCAGGTTCCACACGATCGCGCCGACCAGGCCGGCGAAGATGATCACCGGCGTCACTTTCGTGTCGTCGACGATGCCGCCGGAGATCGTCTTCGCGACCTCCACCGAGAGGAACGCGCCGACGAGGTTCAGCACGGCGGAAACGCCGACCGCGACGCGCGGTTTCAGGGCGCCGGTGGCGATCGAAGTGGCCATCGCGTTGGCCGTGTCGTGGAAGCCGTTGGTGAAGTCGAAGGCGAGTGCCGCGACGATCACCACCAGCACGATCAGTGAGAAGTCCATGGCGGCCCTCTTCCGATGCCGGAGGCGGTTCGTTGGCAACGCTACTGATCAACAGGACGGGCTCCGATCCCTGTCGTGTGACGGCTCCCTGAACTTCCGATGAACCAAGGTGGGGACAGCCCCACCACAAAACCGGTGGTCCGGCCCAGTGCTCCCGGCCGATCCGCCTGAGACCGTCGATGCCGGACGAAAGGGGCAGCGATGAACAAGCTCGGGTGGGCGGTCGTCGCGACGGCGGCGTCGGCGGTGTTGTTCTTCTTCGGCACGGGCCTGGATCCGGTGCCCGAACTCGCTTGGCTCGCACCACTGCCGATCCTCCTGCTCGCCACCCGCGTCCCCGGCGCGGCCGCGCTCGGCTGCGCGTTCACCGCCTACCTCGCGGGCAGCGCCGGCACCTGGAGCTACTTCTGGCACTCGCTGGCGGTCCCGCGTCCCGCGGCGATCGCGATCCTCGGCGGCAGCGCGCTGCTGTTCGCTCTGTCCGTCGGACTCTTCCGATCGCTGGTCCGGCGCGGCCACGGTTTCCTGGCCGCGCTCGCGGCACCCGCGTTGTGGACCGTCGTGCTCTACGGCGTTTCCCTGCTCAATCCGACCGGGCTGATGGGCACCCTCATGACGACCCAGGCCGACCGGCCGTCCGTGCTGCGAATCGCCGCGGTCACCGGCGGCTGGGGCGTGGAGTTCCTGGTGCTGTTCGTCCCGGCCGCCGTCGCCGCCGCGCTCGCCCCCGGCGTCCGCGGCGCCGCCCGGCTGACCGGGCTGGTCGCCGTCGCCGCCGTGCTGGGCGGGCTCGTCTTCTGGAGCGTTCCGGCGCCCACCGGGCCGTCGACGCGGATCGCGCTGGTCGCGCCGGGGCAGAGCCGCTGGGCGGTCGACGTCGCCACCCCGGACGGCCAGGCGCTCGTCCGGTCCTATGTGGACCAGATCGGCCGGCTGCCGGACGGCGTCCAGGCCGTCGTGCTCCCGGAAGCCGCCTTCGCCGTGGACCAGGCCAGCCGTCCGCGGCTCGTCGAGGCCTTCACCGAGGTGGCTCGCGTCCACAACCTCGACGTCGTCGCCGGCGTCCTCGACACCACTCCGGAAGGCCGGTTCAACGCCGCTCTCGCCGTTCCGCCGTCCGGCGCTCCGGCCGAATACCGCAAGTGGCACAACGGGGATTCGAAGAACATCGCGTCCGGCACCGAGCTCGCGCACCTCGCCGGGATCGGGCTCATGGTGTGCATGGACGTCAACTTCGCCGACCCCAGCGGCGAATACGGCGAAGCCGGCACGGGCCTGGTGCTCATCCCGGCCTCCGACGAGAACGTCGACGGCTGGGAGCACAGCCGCACAGCGCTGATCCGCGGCGTCGAAAACGGCTTCTCGGTGGCGTGGAGCGCCGCCCACGGCACGCCGATGCTCGCGGACGCCGGTGGCCACGTGCTGGCCGACGCCCACACCGGCGGCGGTCCGTTCACGGTGGTCGTCGCCGACGTCCCGATCGGACCGGGCAAGACCCTCTACGCCCGCTTCGGCGACTGGTTCGCGTGGCTGTGCGGCGTGGTCGCCTCGATCGGAGTAGTCGTGACGCTGTTCGGGCGAACCGCGGGAAAGGCGGCCACCCCGGCGGGACCCGCCGCTACGGTCGGTCCATGACCTTGCGGCAACCCGACAGTCCCAGCGGCGTCACCCGGACCATCCGGCCGGCCAAACCGACCGTCGCATACGGACAGGACACCCAGCACTCTGCGTTCCCCGACGTGACCCGGCTGCCGGACGGCACGCTGTACGTCGTCTTCCGCCAGGGCAGCAACCACTACGTCAACCGCGACGGCTTCCTGCGCGCCACGGCGAGCCACGACGACGGCCGGACGTGGACGGCGCCGGCCACCGTCGTCGCCGCGTCCGCGGGCACCGACTACCGCGACCCGTCGGTGTCGCTCAGCCGCACCGGCACCACGCTCTACCTGACCTACTTCAAGGGCACCACCGCGGTCGGCGCCGCGGGCTCGTTCTTCCGCTCCTCGGCCGACAACGGCGCGACGTGGAGCGCCGAGACGCGGATCGACGCGAGCCTGCCGTCGTCGGCGATCACCGCGCCCGTCGTCCAGCTCGCCGACGGGACCCTCCTGGCGGGGCACTACTCGAAGAGCTCCGGCGACACCTTCGACTCGGTCTGGCTGGCCCGCTCGACCGACAACGGCGGCACGTGGACGTCGGCCAAGCTCGTCAACGGCCAGGCCGCCGGCCGCGACTACCAGGAGCCCTACCTGGTGCTGCGGGACAACGCGCTGTTCCTGACGTTCCGCTGGGGCACCAACGCCTCGATCGGCGCGGCCCTGTCGACCGACAACGGCGCCACCTGGTCCACCCCGGCCGCCGCGTTCGCCGGCAGCGGACGGCCGTCCTCGGTGTGGCTGGCCGACGACACGATCGTCGTGTACCTGCGGGACGCGGCGCGCCGGTTCTCGGTGCGGGCCACGCGCGACCGCGGCGCGACCTGGCTGCCGCCGGTCGTCGTCCAGTCACCGCCGAAGGGCGGGATGTCGACGTACGCGTCGATGCTGGAGACCACGCCGGGGCAGGTCTTCACGGTGCTGGCCGCCGAGGACTCGACGAGCACGGACTCGCGACTGGCCTTCACCTACATCGGCAGCGGGGCGCAGGAGACGCCGCTCGGGTTCATCCCCGGCGAGCAGGACGCCGCCCGGTCGGGCTACGACCAGCTCGTCCTGGGCACCACTTTCCAGCAGCCGAACGGCGGCCTCCCGATCCCGTGGTGGACCGGCAACGGTGCGGTGACCGTGACCGACGGCGTGCTCCGCTCGGCCAGCGCGGACAACGTCGCCGACCACGCGGTCCTCGAGACCGGCGGCGCGGACCACCGCGTCGAGGCCGACTTCGCGTGGACCGGCCAGGCCGGGTTCGGCCTTTTCCTGCGCTACACCGATTCGGGGAACTACCTGCTGTTCACGGCCGAGACCGGCGGGGCGAACCTCCGGGTGTACAAGGCCATCGGCGGCACGCTGACGCAGCTGGCGATCGTGACCGGCAAGCCGGTCAACGCCGGCGGGTTCCACACGCTCGCCGCGGCCGTCCGATCCGGCACGGTGACCGCCGCGGTCAACGGCGAAACGCTGATCCACTTCGACCTGTCCGCCGGTGACAACTCGGCGCTCAGCGGAACTGCTGCCGGCGTGAAGGTCAACGAGCAGGCGGGTGGCACGAACCAGTGCCGCCGGGTGGTGGTCACCAGCTGAGGTCCTGTTCGTCGGTGATTGTGACTGGTCACAATCACCGACGACCATCTCTGAGCGTTTTCCCAGGTCGTCTCCAGCGGTATGTGACAGACCATGATCTGCATCACCTACTGACGGGTAACTGGAGGCAAGGAATGCGGGTCACCAACGGCGGTGTCAAGCGAATCCTGACCGTGCTCGCCGCGGCGCTCACCTTCGGCGCGGTCGCGCCGGCGGTCGCCGAGGCGGCACCGGGCAGCGGCTGGAACGACTGGGGCTGCCGTCCGTCGGCCGCGCACCCCGAGCCCGTCGTGCTGGTGCACGGCCTCGGCGCGAACGACACCGTCAATTGGTTCTTCCACGCGCCGGAGATCGCCGCCCAGGGCTACTGCGTCTTCTCGCTGACGTACGGCACCGGGATCCTCGGCCCGGGCGTCGGCGGGCTCGCGTCGATGCGCGACAGCGCCGCGCAGCTCGGCCGGTTCGTCGACCGGGTGCGGTCCACGACCGGCGCGGCGAAGGTCGACATCGTCGGCCACTCCGAGGGCAGCACGATGCCCGCGTACTACCTGAAGTTCGGCGGCGGCGCGGCGAAGGTCGCGCACTTCGTCGGCTTCGGCGCGAACTACCGCGGCACCACGCTCGGCGGCCTCGACAAGCTGGCGAACGCGTTGCTCACCACCGTGCCCGGGCTCGGCCTGGTCCTGAAGACCGCCTGCGGCGCGTGCCAGGAGTACCTGGCGCCGTCGGCCTTCCTGGACGACCTCGCCCGCGGCGGCGTGCACGTCGCCGGGCCGAGCTACACGAGCATCGTGAGCAAGTACGACGAAGTCGTCACGCCGTACACCAGCGGAATCCTCAACGAGCCGGGCGCGACGGACATCGCGCTGCAGGACTTCTGCTCCTCCGACGCGTCGGGCCACCTGAGCCAGGCGATCGACCCGAACGTCACCGGCCTGATCCTGCACGCGCTCGATTCGTCCTACACGCCGAAGTGCACGCCGTTCACGCTCCCGTTGTGAGCGGGTTCTGCCCGAGGTACCGGCGTCCGTTCTCGGCGGACTCCCGTACGGCGGCGAACCCGTAGTCCACCATCGCGGACTCGTAGGCCGCCACGGCCTCGAGCAGCGGAGCCCCGGCCAGCGCGGACGCCAGCGCCGCACCGTCGCGCAACGCGGTGTTGGCGCCGGCGCCCCCGGCCGGGCTCATCGCGTGGATCGCGTCGCCGACGAGCGTCACCCGCGACGGTTCCCACGGCCCGATCGGCACGCTCGTGCGGATCGGCTGCGGGAACGTCGCCGGGACGTCCCAGTGCTCGACCATCGCCCTGGCCAAGGGGTGCCAGCCGTCGACCAGCCCGAGGGCCACCTTCTGCAGGTCACCGGGGGTCATGGCGGCGAGTTCCGCCTCGGCGTGGCCGACGACCTCCCAGCGCGCCCCGACCGAGCAGGTCATGTACGGCTCGCCGTCGCGCAGCCGCAGGTCCGGCGCGAGCCGGGCGCACGCGTCGGCGACCGGTTCGGGGTAGTCGACCGGCGCGAACCCGGTCATCGTCCGGTCCGGGCCGATCATCATCGAGAACACCGCGAACATCTCCGGCTCGAACAGCGCCCGGGTGTCCGGGGCGAGCGGGATCCGGCCGTAGAGGTGCACGAGCCCGGCGTCGACGACCTCGGCGTGCGGCAGGTGCTGCCGCCGCACCGGGGAGTTGAGGCCGTCGGCTCCCACCAGCAGGCTGCCGCGTGCGGAAGTCCGTCGGCGAAATGCGCTGTCACGCCGTCTTCGTCGATCGCGTGGTGCGTGAATCGCTTGCCGTAGGAGACTTCCTGGCCGTGCAGCAGGATCTGCCGCAGGGTGAAGCGGTTGATGTTGAGGTGGGTGCCCTCGTCTTCCAGGCGCGTGAGCAGCCGCAGCCGCTCGTCGTAGACGTTGGTGTGCGGCAGCGCCCGGCCCGCGGTGGCGCGGAAGAGCTCGTGCAGCTCGGGACGCAGCACCTCGCGCAGCGCTGTGTCGCCGGCGCCGCCGATGTGCAGCCGGTAGCCCTGCTTGCGGAACTCCGGCGACGGATCGCGTTCGTAGACCTGGCAAGGGATTCCGGCTCGGCCCAGACCCTGCGCGAGAGTCAGGCCACCCAGACCGGCACCGATGATGATCACAGACACAGCTGTCCCTTCGTCGCTTCCGAGGAAGGGACGCACAGGTAAGCCTGCCACTGCCGCCCGGACTAACCCATACCGGACTGTGTCTTCGCGCGTCCTCGTTTCCGACGTTAGCGCACGCGGTCTCCGGCGCGCCACACCATTTTCGTCAGCGGCACTCCCGGCCGGTACGCCAGGTGCGTCACCGACGGCGCGTCGAGCACGTGGACGTCCGCCCGCGCACCGGGCCGCAGGTAGCCCACGTCCTCGCGGCGCAACGCCTTCGCCCCGCCCGCCGTCGCGGCCCAGACCGCTTCCTCGATCGTCATGCGCATCTGCAGCACCGCCGTCGCCACGCAGAACGCCATCGACGTCGTGTACGAGCTGCCCGGGTTGGCGTTGCTGGCCAGCGCCACGGTCGCGCCCGCGTCGAGCAGCCGCCGGGCCGGGGCGAGGGGCTGGCGAGTCGACAAATCGCACGCGGGCAGCAAAGTCGCGACGGTTTCCGAGGCCGCCAGGGCTTCGACATCGGCGTCGCTCAGGTAGGTGCAGTGGTCGACGCTCGCCGCGCCGAGTTCCACCGCCAGCCGCACGCCCGGCCCCTCACCGAGCTGGTTGCCGTGCACGCGCAGGCCGAGCCCGCGTTCGGCGGCCGCCTTCAGGACCCGCGACGACTGGGCCTCGTCGAACGCGCCGGTCTCGCAGAAGACGTCCGCCCAGCGCACGCTCCCCGCGACGGCGTCGAGCATCTCGCCGCACACCAGGTCCACATAGGACTCCGCGTCGGCGCCGGGTGGCACGAGGTGCGCGCCGAGGAACGTGACCTCGTCGGCGACCTCCGCGGCGATCCGGGCGCTTCGAGCCTCGTCCGCGACCATGAGCCCGTAGCCCGTCTTGGTCTCCAGACAGGTCGTTCCCTGCTGGGTCGCTTCGTCGACATGGCGACGCAGGTTCGCCGCCAGCTGCTCGTCGGACGCCTCTCGCGTCGCGCCGACGGTGATCGCGATTCCGCCTGCCGTGTAGGGCTTTCCGGCCATCCGAGCCTCGAACTCGGCGGTGCGGTCACCGGCGAAGACGAGGTGTGTGTGGCTGTCGACCCAGCCGGGCAGCACCGCGCGGCCACCGACGTCGACGCGCTCGTCGGCGTCCGGCGCAGCTTTCGCCGAACCCACCCAGGCGACCCGCGAGTCGTCGATGACGAGCGCGGCTTCGGTCAGCCGGCCCAGCTCGGGATCGTTCGACATCAGCTCGCCGATGCCCGTGATCAGGACTGCCACAGTGCCTCGATCTCCTTCGCCAGCAGGGTTTCCGGACGGTCGATCAGGAGGTGCCCACCCTCGCGCACGACCTCTCGTCCGGCGACGACGACGTGCCGGACGTCGGCCGCACCCGCCGCGAACAGGACCCCGGACGGCTCGATCCCGGCCGTCCGGACCGAGTCGAGGCCGACGGTGACGAGGTCCGCGCCGGCACCCGCCTCGAGGCGGCCGACCTCGGGCCAGCCGACGGCCGCGTGGTCGGTGCCCGCTTCGAGAAGTTCTTCGGCCGTGAACCGGCCGCGTTCCTCACTGGCCAGCCGGTCGTCCAGCTCCAGCGCGCGCGTCTCTTCGAAGGCGTCGATGACGGCGTTGCTGTCACTGCCGATGCTCAACCGGACGCCGGCGTCGCGCAGCGCGCGGGCCGGGCCGATGCCGTCGCCGAGGTCGCGTTCAGTGGTCGGGCAGAAGCACGCGCGCGCTCCGCTCAGCCGGTCGATGTCCGACGTCGTCAAGTGGGTGGCGTGCACGGCGACGAGCCGGTCGGTGAGCACCCCGCGGTCGTCCAGCAGCTCCGTCGGGGTGCGGCCGTACGCGCTCAGGCACTGTTCGTTCTCGGCGCGCTGCTCGGAGAGGTGGATGTGCACGACGCGAGAACTGTCCACAAGCGACAGTTGGTCCGCCGGAACCGCCCGCACCGAGTGGATCGCCGCGCCGACCCGGAACAGGTCGCTTTCTTTCAGGTCATCGACGCGCTGGGCCCAAGCCGATGCCGAACCGTCGGAGAACCGGCGCTGGACCTCGTCCGGTTCGACGCCGATGCCGCCCGCGAGGTAACACGTGTCGAGGAGCGTCAGCCGGATCCCGGCGTCCGCCGCCGCCTGGCGCAGGGCCTCCCCCATCGCGTTCGGGTCGGCGTACGGCTTCCCGCCGGGCGCGTGGTGCAGGTAGTGGAACTCCCCGACGCTCGTGTACCCGCCGAGGACCATCTCGGCGTAGACGCCGCGCGCCAGCCGGTAGTACGTGTCCGGGTCTAGCCGCGCGGCCAGCGAGTACATCCGCTCGCGCCACGTCCAGAACGTGCCGCGCTCGTGGTGCGTCCGGCCCCGCAAGGCCCGGTGGAAGGCGTGCGAATGCCCGTTCGCGAACCCCGGCAGTGTCAGTCCACTCAGGACGGTACCGGTCCGTGGCGCACCCGCCGTCACCGACGCGATCCGCCCGTCCGAGACGTCGATCCGCACCCCGGAGGCGATCCCGTCCGGCAGCCAAGCCCGTTCGCACCAATACGTCATCGCGCCAGCTCTCCCAGTGCCGTCGCGAGCGCCTGTGCTCCCGCCTCGACGTCGCCGGCCTCGGCGAACTCCTCCGGCGAGTGGCTGATCCCGGTCGGGTTGCGCACGTAGAGCATCCCCGCCGGGACGAACCCGGCGAGGATCGCGGCGTCGTGGCCGGCGCCGGTCGGCAGCTCCGGCGGCGCGCCGAGCCAGCCGCTCAGATCGCGACGCAAGGCGTCGTCGAACACGACGTCGCCGGAGTACGACTCGCGGGTGATCTCGACCCGGCAGCCCTCCTCCTTCGCCGCGTCCGAGGCCGCCCGGCTGATCTGGGCGACCAGCCCCGGCGTGCCTTCGCCGGGCACCCGCGCGTCCAGCCACAGGTCCACTGTGGATGCGATGACGTTGGTCCCGCCGGGGGTCGGCACGAGCCGGCCGACGGTCGCCCGCGCGTCCGGTACGTTCGCGGCCAGCCGCCGGACGGCCGTGACCGTCGCCGCGGCGGGCAGCATCGGGTCCGTGCGGTCGGCGAGCAGCGTCGCGCCGGCGTGGTTGCCCTGGCCGGTGAAGGAGAACCGCCACCGCCCGTGGGCGATCACCGTGCTGCCGACGGCCACCGGCGAGCCGACGTCGATCAGCCCGCGCCCCTGCTCGACGTGCAGTTCGAGGAACTGCCCGATCCGATCGAGCCGCTCGACGTCCGGGCCGATCCGCGCCGGGTCGACACCGGCCTTTTTGGCCGCTTCGGCGAACGTCACACCGTCGGCGTCCCGCAGGCCGCGTGCCTTGTCGGCGTCGATGGTGCCGGTGAGCAGCCGCGAGCCGAGGCACGGGACACCGAACCGGCCGCCCTCCTCCTCGGCGAACACCACGACGGCGAGCGGCTTGCGCGGCCGAAAGCCTTTGCTCTGCAAGGATTCCACGGCGGCCAGCGCGCTCACCACCCCGAGCGGGCCGTCGAACGCGCCGCCACCCGGCACCGAGTCGAGGTGGCTGCCGGTGACGACGGCGTTGCGCCCCGGCGGCCCCCACCACGCCCAGATGTTGCCGTTGCGGTCGGTCTCGACGTCCAGCCCGAGCCCCAGCGCACGCTCGACGAACCACTCGCGCAGGTCGTGCTCGGGCGCGTCGAAGGCATGACGGGAGTAGCCGCCGCGCTTCGGGTCGCGCCCGACGTCGTCGATCTCTTGCAGCAGCCCGGAGGCGCTCACGCGTCGTTCCGCATCGGGACCCGCACGCCGCGCTCGTCGGCGACGTCGCTCGCACGGTCGTAACCGGCGTCGACGTGCCGGATGACGCCCATGCCCGGGTCGTTGGTGAGCACGCGCTCCAGCTTCTGCGCGGCCAGCGGTGTCCCGTCGGCGACGCTCACCTGGCCGGCGTGGATCGACCGGCCCATGCCGACGCCGCCGCCGTGGTGGATCGACACCCAGCTCGCGCCGGACGAGGTGTTGACCAGCGCGTTGAGCAGCGGCCAGTCGGCGATCGCGTCGGAGCCGTCGGCCATGCCCTCGGTCTCGCGGTACGGCGAGGCGACGCTGCCGGAGTCGAGGTGGTCGCGGCCGATGACGACCGGCGCCTTCAGCTCGCCGCTGGCGACCATCTCGTTGAACCGCAGGCCGGCGAGGTGCCGCTCGCCGTAGCCGAGCCAGCAGATGCGGGCGGGCAGGCCCTGGAAGGCCACGCGCTCGCCGGCGAGCTTGATCCAACGGGCGAGGGATTCGTTCTCCGGGAACAGTTCCAGCATCGCGCGGTCGGTCGCGGCGATGTCTTCGGGGTCGCCGGAGAGCGCGGCCCAGCGGAACGGGCCGTTGCCCTCGCAGAACAGCGGGCGGATGTAGGCGGGCACGAAGCCGGGGAAGTCGAACGCGCGCTCGCAGCCGCCGAGCTTCGCCTCGCCACGCAGGGAGTTGCCGTAGTCGAAGACCTCCGCGCCCTTGTCGAGGAAGCCGAGCATGGCGTCGACGTGGTCGGCCATCGACTCGCGCGAGCGATCGGTGAACTCGTCGGGCTTCTTGGCCGCGTAGTCGTGCCAGTCGTCGACGCTGACGCCCTTGGGCAGGTACGACAGCGGGTCGTGCGCGGACGTCTGGTCGGTGACGATGTCGACCTCGACGTCCCGGCGCAGCAGCTCCGGCAGCACCTCGGCGGCGTTGCCGACGACGGCGACCGACAGCGGCCGCTTCTCCTGCTTCGCCTTGGTGACGCGCGCGATGGCGTCATCGAGGTTGTCGGCGACCTCGTCCAGGTAGCGCGTCTCGACGCGGCGGTGCGCGCGCTGCGGGTCGCACTCGATGACCAGCGCGACGCCGTCGTTCATGGTCACCGCGAGCGGCTGCGCGCCGCCCATGCCGCCGAGGCCGGCGGTCACGGTGAGCGTGCCTTTGAGAGAACCGCCGAACTTCTTTTTGGCGACCGCGGCGAACGTCTCGTACGTGCCCTGGAGGATGCCCTGGGTGCCGATGTAGATCCACGACCCGGCCGTCATCTGGCCGTACATCGTGAGGCCCTGCTGCTCGAGGCGGCGGAACTCCGGCCAGGTCGCCCAGTCGCCGACCAGGTTCGAGTTCGCGATGAGCACGCGCGGGGCCCACTCGTGCGTGCGGAACACGCCGACCGGCTTGCCGGACTGCACGAGCAGCGTCTCGTCGATGTCCAGAGTGGTCAGTTCGCGGGTGATCGCGTCGAAGCTGGCCCAGTTGCGGGCGGCCTTGCCGGTGCCGCCGTAGACGACCAGGTCCTCGGGCCGCTCGGCGACGTCGGGGTCGAGGTTGTTGTGGAACATCCGCAGCGCGGCTTCGGTCTGCCACGACTTGGCGGTGAGCTGGGTGCCGCGGGCGGCACGGACTACGCGGGACATTCTCAGACCTCCAGACGGGCGGCGTCGAGGACGGCGCCGGAGCGGACGAGTTCTTCGGCGGCCGCGATCTCGGGCGCCAGGTGGCGGTCGGGGCCGGGGCCCGCGACCTTCGTGCGGAGCAGGTCCCGGACGCGCCCGGTGACCGGCGACGGCTCGAGCGGCGCGCGGAAGTCCAGCGCCCGGGCCGCCGTCAGCAGCTCGATGGCCAGCACGGTGGTCAGGCCGTCGACGGCCTTGCGCAGCTTTCGCGCGGCCGACCAGCCCATGGAGACGTGGTCCTCCTGCATGGCGCTGCTCGGGATGGAGTCGACGGACGCGGGCACGGCGAGCCGCTTGAGCTCGCTGACCACGGCGGCCTGCGTGTACTGGGCGATCATGTGGCCGGAGTCGACGCCCGGGTCGTCGGCGAGGAACGGCGGCAGGCCGTGCGAGCGCGTCTTGTCGAGCATCCGGTCGGTGCGGCGCTCGGCGATGCTCGCGACGTCCGCGACCGGGATGGCCAGGAAGTCCAGCACGTACGCGACGGGCGCGCCGTGGAAGTTGCCGTTGGACTCGACGCGGCCGTCGGCGAGGACGACGGGATTGTCCACAGCGGACATCAGTTCGCGCCCGCCGACGAGTTCCGCGTGGGCCAGGCTGTCGCGCGCGGCGCCGTGGACCTGCGGGGAGCAGCGCAGCGAGTAGGCGTCCTGGACGCGGTTGCAGTCCGGGCCGCGGTGGCTCTCGACGATCTTCGAGCCCTGCAGCGCTTTCCACATCCGGGCGGCGGACTCGGCTTGCCCGGGGTGCGGGCGCAGCGCCTGGAGGTCGGCGGCGAAGGCGCGGTCGGTGCCGAGCAGCGCCTCGACGCTCATCGCGGCGGTGAGGTCGGCGATGTCGAAGAGCCGGTGCAGGTCGGCGGCGGCGAGCAAGAGCATGCCGAGCATGCCGTCGGTGCCGTTGGTGAGGGCGAGGCCCTCCTTCTCGGCGAGGACGACCGGCTCGATGCCGGCGTGCTTCAGCGCTTCGCCTGCAGGGACGACTTCGCCGCGGTACTCGACTTCGCCCTCACCCATGAGCGCGAGCGCGACGGCGGCCAGCGGCGCGAGGTCGCCGGAGCAGCCGAGCGAACCATACTCGTGCACGATCGGCGTGATGCCGGCGTTGAGCAAGGCCGCAAGCGTTTGCGCGGTGCTCGGGCGAACACCGGTGTAGCCGCTGGCGAGGGTCCGCAGCCGCAGCAGCATCAGCCCGCGGACCACCTCGGTCTCGACGGCCGGCCCGGCCCCGGCGGCGTGCGAGCGGATCAGGCTGCGCTGCAGCGCAGTCCGGCTCTCGACGGGGATGTGACGGGTGGCGAGCGCACCGAAGCCGGTCGAGACGCCGTAGGTGGGCGTGACGGCGTGGGCGAGGTTCTCGATGTGCTGGCGGGTCGCGGCGAGGTTCTTCTCGGCCGCGTCCGTGAGCCCGACGGGCGCGTGGCCGCGGACGACGTCGACGACCTGGGCGGCGGTCAGGGGTTCCGGGCCCAGGAGCACTTTTTCCGGCATGGGCTCATTGGACATCGTCCTTACCGCTGGTGGGATGCCTCAACGGGTGGTTCTGTCTGGTATCCCAGACTCCGGAGTTACCCTGGCCCGAAGCGCCCCAATGTGGCCTTCGGTGCGCTCAACGCACCCAAGGGGCCCTTCGGTGCGTTCAACGCAACCAAGGTGGCCTTGGGGCGCTCGGGAGGTGCGGTGGGCGAGAGCAGTGAGGTTCCGGCGCTGCGCCGCGGCTTGGCGGTGCTGAGCCTGCTGGCGACGCGCCCGGGTCCGGTGACCGCGGCGGCGATCGCCCGGGAGTCGGGTCTCCCCCGCTCGACGACGTATCACCTGCTCAGCGAGCTGGAGGCGGCCGGGTTCGTCGTGCACCTGCCCGCGGAACGCCGCTACGGCCTGGGCATCGCCGCGTTCGAGCTCGGCTCGGCGTACCTCCGCCACGACCCCCTCGAGCGGCTGGCCGGGCCGTTGCTGCGCAAGCTCGTCGACCGCGCCGGCCACACCGCGCACCTGGGCGTGCTGCACGGCAACGAGTCGCTTTACCTGATCAAGGAGCGCCCGGCCCGACCGGAGACGCTGGTGACCGAGGTCGGCGTCCGGCTGCCCGCCCAGCTGACGGCGTCCGGCCGCGCGATCCTGCGGCACCTGCCGGCCCCGCACGTCCGGGCGCTGTTCCCGTCGGCGTCGACGTTCGTGCTCCGCACCGGCCGCGGCCCGCACACCCTCGCCGAGCTACGCCGGACGTTGACGGCGGAGCGCCGCCTGGGCTGGTCGATCGAGGACGGCCACGTGACGGAAGGGTTCGCGTCGGTAGCGGCCCCGGTCTTCGACCACGGCGCCCGCCCACTGGCCGCGATCAGCGTGACCTTGCGCCACCACTGCACGGCCGACCCGTGCGCGGAGACCTGGCCGGACCTGGCAGCCGAGGTGGCGGCGACGGCCGCCGAGCTGACCAGCCGCATCGGCGGCCACCCGGGCTGACTCGCTGGTGCGATCGGGGCAACTGTCACCGAACGGCTCGATTCCACTCCGCTGGGTTATTACCGTTGCCGGATAGCGGTCTCGAGGGGCGCCGGCGATGGATGACGCACGGGTGACGAGGGTGGGGTTCGGCGCGGTCCTGGCCGTCGCCGAGTTTCGCGCGATGTGGGCCGCCGAGCTGCTGTCCGTCTGCGGTGATCAGCTCGCCCGCGTCGCGCTCGCGGTCCTCGTCTACCAGCGCACCAATTCGGCCGCCCTGACCGGCCTGACCTACGCCCTGACGTACGTGCCGTCGCTGCTCGGCGGGATCCTGCTGGCCGGCGCCGGGGACCGGTGGGCGCGCCGGGACGTCATGGTCGTGGCCGACGTGGCCCGCGCCGCGCTGGTCGGCGTCATCGCGATCCCCGGCGTCCCGCTGTGGGTGCTGTGCGTGCTGGTCGCGGTGATGACGGCGCTGGGCGGGCCGTTCAAGGCGGCGCAGCAGGCGCTGCTGCCCACAGTGCTCGAAGGCGAGCGGTACCTGGTCGGGATGGCCCTGCGGAACGTGACGATCCAGGGCGCGCAGCTGGCCGGGTTCGCCGGTGGCGGGCTGCTGATCGCCGCGCTCGCGCCGTCCGCGGCCCTGGCGCTGGACGCGGTGACCTTCGTGCTCTCGGCGATCTTCCTGGTCGCGGGTGTGCGACGACGCGCGGCGGTCGCGCAGGCGGTCCGGCCGGCGTGGCTGTCGACGACCTCCGCGGGCATCCGGCTGATCTGGCGCGACCCGGCATTGCGGACTCTGGTGGCGCTCAACTGGCTGGCCGGGTTCTACGTCGTGCCGGAGGCGCTGGCCGCGCCGTACGCGGCCGGGATCGGCGCGGGCGCGGCGCTGGTGGGGCTGCTCATGGCGGCGGACCCGGCGGGCAGCGTGCTCGGCGGCGTCGTGTTCGGGAAGTGGGTTCCGGAGCGCGTGCAGGTCCGCGTGCTGGGCTGGCTGGGGATCGCGGCCGGGCTACCGCTGATCGTGTTCGTCTTCCGGCCGGGGCTGGTGCTGTCGGTGGTGCTGCTGGCGGCGTCCGGCCTGCTGGCCACGGGCTACAACATCCAGGGCACGGTGTCGTTCATGCGGCGGGTGCCCGACGAGCACCGTGCGCAGTGCGCCGGCGTGAACTCGGCGGGGCTGATCACCGTGCAGGGGATCGGCGCGGCCGCGGCGGGCGGGCTGGCCGACGTGCTGGGCCCGGCGCACACCATCGCCGTGGCCGGGGCGGCGGGTGCCGCGGTGGCCGTGCCGATCGCGAGGGCGTGGCGCCGGGTCGGGCTGGAGGAACCATGACCTCAGTTGTCGCGTCCGCACATGGCGCGCCTCCCTCCGGCACCTCGGGCCGTACCGGCTCCGTCACCGGCCGGACACCATGAGTATGCAGACCGGCGCGGGAACCCCGCGCGGTGTACCACGTTTTCGTGACGTCCTCGTGGCTCCACGGCGGTGGACGCTGTGGCGCCAGGCGCCCCGGGTGATCGTCTACTGCCTGCTGAGCGAAGCGGCGGCGGTGGTCCTGACGCTGCGCCCGTTCCCGGTCGCGGTGGACCGCCGGACGCTGCTGATCCTCGCGGTGCTGCTGGTCCTCGGCGTGATCCAGTCGGAGACGGGCCGCCGGGTCGAGCGCATCCGCCGCCGGGTGTCGGGGACTCCGCACATCAACATGACGTCGGTCTGGACGTTCGCCGGCGTCCTGCTGCTGCCGCCGTCGCTGCTGGCGGTACTGGTCTGCGGCTTGTACGCGCACCTGGCGGTCCGCAGCTGGTACCGCCTGCAGCGGGTGCCGGTGTCGAGGACGGTCAGCAACGCGGCCATCATCCTGCTCTCGTGCTACGCGGCCCAGGCGGTCCTGCGGGTCTCGGGCGCCCCGGACGTGCGCTCGGCCTTCACGCACGGCTGGGCCGGGACGTTCGCGATCGCGGCGGCGGGAGTGACGTTCTTCGCGGTGAACGCCCTGCTGGTGCTCCCGGCCCGCCCCGAGATCGGCCGCACACCGGAGGCGTTGTTCGGCACCTGGTCGGACAACGGCCTGGAGGTGGCGACGCTCTGCCTGGGCGCGCTGAACGCCGTGGCCCTGGCGGTGCTGCCGGGCCTGGTGGTGCTGGTGCTCCCGCCGCTGCTGCTGTTGCACCGGACGGTGCTGGTGAAGCAGCTGGAGGTAGCGGCCCACCGCGACGAGAAGACGGGCCTGTACAACTCGAGCGGCTGGCACGGCCTGGCCGAGCGAACCCTGGCGGCGGCCGCGCGTCAGCATTCGACGTTCGGCTTGCTGATGCTGGACCTGGACCACTTCAAGCAGGTGAACGACACCTACGGCTACCTGGCGGGCGACGCGGTGTTGCGGGCGGTAGCGGAGGCGATCATCTCGGCGGTCCGAGGCCGAGGCGACGCGGTAGGACGCTTCGGCGGCGAAGAGTTCGTAGTCCTGCTGCCGGGCATCACTCACCCGGACATCGGAGCGGTGGCAGAGCGCATCCGCCGGGCGATAACGGCCCTGAAGGTCCCGGTGGGCCAGCTGACGATCACCGGCCTGTCGACCTCGATCGGCATGGCGGTCTACCCCACGGCAGGAACTTCGCTACAGCGCCTGCTGGACGCAGCGGATACCGCGCTGTACCACGCCAAAGCCACAGGTCGAAACAAGGTGGTCCACGTAGCGGACCTGGCCTGATCAGGCGATCTTGTGCCGCCGCCCGGCATCCAACCCGAGCATCGCAAGCAGTTCGGCACACTCCCCGACGTTGGACGAGTGCCCAGCCACGGTAATGACGGCCCGATCGTTCTGTTCGGCAAGCCGAACGGCCTCCTCGGCCCGAATAACTCCCATCCGGCTGTCTTCATCATTGGCGGTCGAGCTGCCGTTGGAACGGGCCCAGGTCATCTGGCCACCTACTTCCGACTCCGCGGGTGCAGAGCCATGGTCGGGCCTCAAGCATGACACTCACAAAAATTTCACCCACAAGTGGGCCCCATCACAAGCCCCAACCACACCCCGTCAAGCCCCACCACAACCCACCCACCCAACCGAGCGAGAGGCAGGGAGGACCAGGTAAACCCACAGTTGAGCGCGACCCTGGCGGCGGGGAGCGACGGTCCGGTCGGAGCGTGTGCGGGGGTTCGGGCGCGGGGTGCGATGCGCAAGCAGCTGGGGCGTAGAGCGCAGCGGTGCTAGTTCGCGGAGTGGCAGCGCGGACGTCACGTGTGAGGTGAGCTGTTCCTTCAGGGCCTTCCGGCACCCCGAAGCTGTCATTGTGACTACGGCCGACAACACCGCATCAAGGCGGGACAGATGCCTTGACCCGGCGCTGCCGGCCGTGTTCTGGCTTCGGATCGGGGTGCGGGGGTCCGGGCACTCGTCGGTGCCTGTTCCCGTGTCGGCTCGGCTTGTGAAGCGACGGCTACGGCGAAGCGCCGGCGCCAGCGCCGCGGTGAAGCGCTGGCGGTGCGCTGGCGAAGCGGCGCTCCGGTGAAGGGCCGGCCAGACCTGCACAAAAGGAGCACGGGGGCGAAGGCCTAAGAAAGGCGCAGGGCGAAGCCCGAGCCAAGAAGGGCCCCGGGGCGAAGCCGAGGAGGGGGCAAGGGGCGAAGCCCCAAGGGCGGGGTCCAGGGGCGAAGCCCCGGAAAGAGGGGGCGAAGCCCCCGACCAAGCAGGGTCCCGGGGCGAAGCCCCCGGGGAGGGGGTCCAGGGGGCGAAGCCCGCCTGGCGGGGGTCTGGGGGTTCGACCCCCAGAGAAGACGAACGAAACAAAGAGAAGGCCCAGCCCCGAAGGGGCGTAGGCCTTCTCGTCGTGGAGGTGCCGGGAATTGAACCCGGGTCCTCTGGCGTATCAACAGGGCTTCTCCGTGCGCAGTCCGCTACGTCTCTACTTGGCCCCCTCGGTCACGCGAACAAGCCGAGGTGACGAGCCCAGCCACTGTTTGCTTCACGACTGTTCCCCGTGGCCGGGACAGTCGCTGAGCCTCCTAGCTGATGCCGGTACCCGGGCCGGAGGCGAACCCGGGCCGACAGAGACGCACTCGCTCAGGCGGCGAGAGCGTACTCGCGCTGACTGGAGTCGGCGCTTATTTGGTTGCGATGACGCTTAACGGTGGTCTCTCGCCTGCACCGGCACGCTTCTCCTGAATCAACGTCCAAAGTCGAAACCGTTCACCCCCTTGGTGGGAACACAACCTGTACATCATAACGCGTCGCGCCAGCTCTTTACTCCAGGTGGGTAGGGCCAGCCCTACCGCGAGGATGCCCGCGCACACCATGTCGGCGACCTGCCGGAACGGCGATCCTGGTGTCCATCGTGGGATGAAGGGAGCCCGGTCATGGGTAGCGAGAGGCGGGATCCGCCGTTCGGTGGGTCGGTGGTGTTCCTGCTGATGAACCTGCCGCTGGGGGTGGCGGCGTTCGTGGTGCTGACGTCGTTCGCGGCGGCCGGGCTGGGGACCGCGGTCGTGTGGGTGGGCGTGGGGCTGCTGGCGCTTCTCGTGCTGGGCGTCCGGGGGGCCGCCCGCATGGAGCGCGCGCGGGTCTACGCGCTGCTGGACCACTACATCGACCTCCCTTACCTGCCGCTGCCCGCGGGCAAGCAGAGCCTGCGGTGGAAGGGGCGGCTGAAGGACCCGTCGACGTGGCGGGACCTGACCTACTTCTTCCTGCTGTTCCCGCTCGGGATCATCGAGTTCGTGCTGGTGACGACGTTCTGGTCGACGAGCTTGGCGCTGGCCGGGCTGCCGATCTACTTCCGGTGGCTGCCGGACGGCGCGTACTACTTCCCGTCGTACGACGTGCGGTGGCTGGCCGTGGATTCGACGGTGGAAGCGCTACCGTGGGCAGCGCTGGGGGTGCTGTTCATCGCGTTGTCGGTGGCGCTGACCAAGGCGCTGGCGGGGGTGCACGTCCGCGTGGCGAACGGGCTGCTGGGGACGACCGTGGCCCAGCGCCGTCGGATGGAGCGCTGGTGGGAAGACGCGGAAGAGAAGAACCTGGTGGCGGGATGACCGAGGCACAACGGCTGGAGCACCCGCGGCCGAACCCGGCTCGCACGATCGTGTACATGATCGTGAGCTTCGTCTTCCGGCTCTTGCAGTTCGTGCTGATCGTGACGGGGATCGCGGTGGGGGTCGGCACCGCGGTGGTGTGGGTCGGGTTCCCGATCCTGCTGGCGACGACGAGCTTCATCCGCTGGTCGGCGGACCGCGAGCGGGCGTGGATGGGCACGATGCTGCGGGTGCCGCTGCCGCCGGTGGAGCGGCGCTCGCAGGAGGGCCTGCCGCTGCTGCGGCGCTGGATGGTGCGGCTGAGCGATCCGACGACGTGGCGTGACCTGGCGTACCTGATGGCGGCGTTCCCGCTGGCGTGCGCGGAGCTCGGGATCGCCATCGCGTCGATCGTGCTGCTGCCGATGGCGATCTGGGTGACGCCGTGGCTGGGCTGGCTGCACGGCGAGCTGGGCATCGCGCTGCTGGGGCCGGACCGCACGGTGCGGCTGGAGCAGAAGGCCGACCGGCTGCAGGCTTCGCGGGCGCGGGGTGTCGACGCGGCCGAGGCGGAGCGGCGACGCATCGAGCGTGACCTCCACGACGGCGCGCAGCAGCGGCTGGTCGCGGTCGCGATGAGCCTCGGGCGGGCGAAGTCGAAGTTCGACCAGGACCCGGACATGGTGCGCGAGCTGATCGACGAGGCGCACTCGGACGCGAAGCTCGCCGTATCGGAGCTGCGGGACTTGGCGCGCGGCATCTACCCGGCGGTGCTCGGCGACCGGGGGCTGGACGCGGCGTTGTCGGCGCAGGCGGCGAAGTCGCCGATCCCGGTGGACGTGACGGTGACCGTGGAGCCGCGGCCGCCGGCCGCGGTGGAGACGACGGCCTACTTCATCGTCGGCGAGACGCTGACGAACATCGCGAAGCACTCCGGAGCGTCCGAAGCGGTCGTGAAGGTGTGGCGGACCGACGACCACGTGGTCGTCGAGATCACCGACAACGGCCACGGCGGCGCCGAGGTGCGTCCCGGCGGCGGGCTGGCCGGCCTGGCCGACCGCGCCGCGACGATCGACGGCGTGATCACGGTCGTCAGCCCGGTCGGCGGGCCGACGGTAATCCGGGCTGACCTCCCCTGCCAGTGGTGAATAGGCTGGACCCCGTTCATCCACGAGCTTGGGGGCCGGATGCGGGTAGTCATCGCCGAAGACGCCGTGCTGTTGCGGGCCGGGGTGATCCGCCTGCTCGCCGACGAGGGCATCGAGACGGCCGCGGCCGTCGACAACGGCGACGACCTGCTCGGCGCGGTGAAGGAACACCGCCCTGACCTGGCGATCGTGGACGTCCGGATGCCGCCGACGTTCACCGACGAAGGCCTGCGCGCAGCCTTGGCGGCGCGCAAGGAGGTGCCGGGGCTGCCGGTGCTGGTGCTTTCGCAGTACGTCGAGGAGTCGTACGCGGTGGAGCTGCTCTCCGGCGGCGCGGGCGGTGTGGGCTACTTGCTGAAGGAGCGGGTGGCCGACGTCGACGAGTTCCTGGACGCGGTCCGCCGGGTCGCGAACGGCGGCACGGCGATCGACCCGGACGTGATCGCCCAGCTGATGGCCCGCGGCCGCCGCAACCCCCTCGACGCGCTGACCGCCCGCGAGTCCGAGGTGCTGGGGCTGATGGCCCAGGGCCTGTCGAACACGGCGATCGCGAACTCGCTCGTCGTTTCGCACGGCGCGGTGGAAAAGCACATCGGCAACATCTTCTCGAAGCTCGGCCTCGAAGCGAGCGCGGAGGAACACCGCCGCGTCCGCGCGGTGCTGACCTACCTGGGCCGCTGAGCCCGCCACCGTTCCACGGCGACCTGTACCGCCTGCTCGTCTTCGCGCGCGTGCGCACCGGAAGCCCCGGCCGCTCCGAGGACGACGTCTCCGTCCGTGACGAGGACCCCGCCGGCGTAGGGGACGTAGTCGCCGTGGAAGAGGTGCTGGATGCCGTCGACGATCGGTCCCGGCAGCTCGATCCCGCCCGACGGCCGCAAGGTGAGCAGCGCGGTGCGCGCCTTGGCCACCGCGATCCGGCTGGTCATCGGCATTCCGCCGTCCGAGCGGCGCAACGTGATCACTTCGCCGGTGACGTCGAGCACCGCGACGGCCAGCGGCGGGAACCCGCGCTCGGCTCCGGCCGCCAGCGCGGCCGCCACCAGCTCGTCGGCGTCGGCCAAGGTGAGACCCGGAAGGCGGGGTGACTCGATCATGAACGCCACTTTAGTGCCACCGCAAGGACAGACGGTGACCGAAAGACCCGTAAAGTGGACATAGGGTCACCCGTTCCGCGGGCGGCACCCTCCACACCGCTCACTTACCATGAGCGGACCCGCCGGAGAGGAGCGCGCAGATGACCGACGATGCCCCCTGCGTCCGCTTCTTCGGCGGCCCGCTCGACGGCCGCGTCCAGGAGCTCGGCGACGCCGAACCTGTGCCCGGCACCGTCATCCGGCACATCCACCTGCACGGCGGCCCGAAGATCGAGACCCGCTACGAGCTCGGCCTCACCGAGGGCGGCTGGGAGTACCGCGTCACAGCGACGCAGCACGAACCGGAGCCCGACGGCCTGCGGTAGGGGTAGGGAGAACCCCCGCATCGACCGGGGGTGAACAGGACCCCGAAGACGCCGGTCAGCACCGCTGTTCCCGCAGGTCGAACCGGCCAGGCTTAGCGCATGCAGACAAGCCAGGGGGTCGCCCGAGGCGGCCGGGACAGGTTTCTCGACGTCGTCCGGGCGGGGGCCATCCTCGCCGTCATCGCCCAGCACTGGGTCATGCCGGTGCTCTCCTACTCCGACGGCCGGCTCGCCACGGGCAACGCGCTCGCGACGCCCGGCTGGTGGGTCGTCACCTGGCTGTCCCAGGTCATGCCCCTGGTGTTCTTCGCCGGCGGCGCGGCCAACCTGATCTCCTTCCGCCGCGCGGAGTCGACGCGCACCTGGCTCGGCGCGCGGCTCAAGCGCCTGATGCTGCCGGTCCTGCCGCTGATGGCCGTCTGGCTCGTCATGCCGGACTTCCTGCGCGGCCTCGGCATCCCGCCGCAGCCGTTGCAGGTCGCCAGTGCGATCGCCGCGCAGCTGCTGTGGTTCCTCGCGGTCTACGTCCTGGTCGTGCTCCTCACACCGCTGATGGTCGCCGCGCACCGGCGCTGGGGCCTGAAGGTGCCGCTGGTCATGGGGGTCGCGGGGGTCCTCGTCGACGTCGCGCGCTTCAACGACCTCGGCTACATCGGCTACGCCAACGCGATCTTCGTCTGGGTCGCGGTCCACCAGCTCGGCTTCCACTACGTCGAAGGCCGCCTCGGCACGCTCACCCGCCGCGCCGCCCTGACGCTCTCGGCCGCCGGCTTCGGCATCACCGCGATGATGGTCGCGTTCGGCCCGTACCCGGCCAGCATGATCGGCATGCCGGGCGCGCCGGTGTCGAACATGAGCCCGCCGACCGTGCTGCTCGCCTTCCTCGCCGTCGGCCAGATCGGCCTGCTGCTCGCCTTCCGCCCCCAGCTCAACGCGTTCGCCGAACGCCCCGGCGTCGGACCCGCGCTCGGCTGGCTCGGCGCGCGGTTCATGAGCGTCTACCTCTGGCACATGCCGGCGCTGATCGTGGTGGCGGGCGTGACGGTCTACGGCCTCGGCTACGAAACACCGGCGCCGGGCACGCTGCTCTGGCTCGTCATGGCGCCCGCGTGGTTCGCGGTGTGCGGGCTGGTGCTGCTGGGCCTGCTGCGGTTGTTCGCGCACTTCGAGATGCAGCGGGACACCGCCGCGGTCACCGCGAAGGTGCCGCAGCTGGTCGCCGCCGGGCTGATGATCTCCGGGGGCCTGCTCGGCCTCGCCGCCCACGGGTTCGCGCCGCTCTCGGACGGCATCGCGCACGGCCCGGTGCCGTGGGTGGTCCTCGCGGCGGCCGGGTTCCTCCTGGCGGGCAAGCAGGTTCCGGTGGTCGACCTGCTGGGCCGCGCGGTGCACGTCTCCGAGCGGGCAGCCCTCAGGCGGTGAGCAGCCGCAGCGGGGTGTCGTGCAGGACGGCCCGCAGGAACGGCTCCCCCAGGCGATCGTCGGCCGCCCAGCCGGCGATCGCCTGCAGCTGCGTCGCGTAGGAGTACGGGATGTTCGGGAAGTCCGTGCCGAGCACGACGCGGTCGGCGAACGCGGCCAGCCGCGCGGTCCAGTCCGGTGGCAGCGGCGACATCTTCTCCGCGAACGGGACCCCGACCATCGTGGTGTCCAGGTGCACTCGCGGGTACTTCTCCAGCAGCTCGAAGGCGGCGCCGAACTCCGGCATAGCCGAGTGCGCGAGCACCGCCGTCAGGTCCGGGTACCGCGCCAGTACCTCTCCGAAGACCGACAACCCGGTGAAGTCGCCCCGCAACGGACCGTGTCCACAGTGGACGACGACGGGGACGCCCGCGTCCGCCAGCGCGCCCCACACCGGCTTCAGCAGCTCGTCGCGCGGGTCGTACGCGCCCACCTGCACGTGCGCCTTGAACACCCGGGCGCCGGCGCGCAGCGCACCGTCCACAGCGGACCCGGCGCCGGGCTCGGGGTAGAACGTCCCGGTCGGTACCGCGTCCGGAACGTTCGCGGCGAACTCCAGCGCCCACGAAGTCAGCCACTCGGCCATCCCCGGCTTGTGCGGGTAGACGAGCGGCGCGAAGCGCGTCACACCCAGCGAGCGCAGGGTGTCCAGCCGCTCCTGCTCGGACGTCCGGTAGTGCACCGGCCAGTCGGTGCCGTAGTGCGTCGAAGCCCGGTCGAAGTACGCCCAAACCTTGTCCATCACCGGTTTCGGCAGGAAGTGGACGTGCAGGTCGACCAGGCCCGGCAGGCCCAGCGACGCCGTCCAGCGCGCGACGTCGCTGTCATCGGCCGGGCCCGCCGTCACTCCGTGAACCGGCCCTTCAGCGCGCGGCCCATGGCCCTCCTGATGTCGCGATCGGCGTCGCGCTTGGCGAGCGTCTGCCGCTTGTCGTAGGCCTTCTTGCCCTGCGCCAGCGCGATCTCGACCTTGACCTTGCCGTCCTTGAAGTACATCGACAGCGGCACCAGGGAGAGCCCGCTCTCCTTGGTCTTGCCGATGAGCTTTTCGATCTCCCGCCGGTGCAGCAACAGCTTCCGGGTCCGCCGCGGCATGTGGTTGGTCCACGTGCCCTGCGTGTACTCCGGGATGTGCACGTTGCGCAGCCACACTTCGCCGTCGTCGACCGTCGCGAACGCGTCCGCCAGGGACGCCTTGCCCTCGCGCAGGCTCTTCACCTCGGTGCCGACGAGCACGAGACCGCACTCGTAGGTGTCGAGGATGGAGTAATCGTGCCGCGCTTTGCGGTTCGACACGATTACCTTCTGGCCACGTTCCTTGGGCATACGACCACTCTACGTGATGTCCGGGGCCGCAAGCAGCCGGTTAAAGGGCTAGTGCCGGACGTACAGCCGCAGCGTGACGTAACCGGTGATGGCGGAGATCACCACGGACACCGCCAGCAGGATCGGCGCCACCGGGAACAGCAGCTCCAGGGTGGTGATCTTCGGGAAGACGTCACCGGTGAACACCGAATCGAGGAACCCGGCCTTCGTGATGATCAGCATGACTATCCCGATGATCGCACCGAAGGTGCCGGCGACCACCGCCTCCAAGAGGAACGGCAGCTGCGTGTACCACCGCGTCGCGCCGACGAGCCGCATGATGCCGACTTCGGTGCGCCGGGTGAACGCGGACACCTGGATCGTGTTGGCGATCAGCAGCAGCGCGGCGATGGCCATGATGAGCGCGGCCCCGAAGGCCATGTTCCGGACACCGTTGAAGGCGTTGAACACACGGTCGAGGAACTTCTTCTGGTCGTCGACCTTCCGCACGCCCGGCTTGCCGCCGTACTCCTGCACGATCGACTCGCTGCGGTCCGGGTCCTTCAGCTTCACGTGCAGCGACGCGGGCAGCGACTCCGGCCCGGTCAGCTGGATGAGCTCCGGCTGGCTCTCGAAGATCTTCTTGAACCGGTCGAAGGCCTGGTCGCGGTTCTCGAACACGACCGACTCGACGCCGTCGTTGCTCTGCAAGGACGACCGCAGCGACTGGCACAGGGACTGCGTGCAGTTCTTGTCGGTCGCGCTGATGTCGTCGGTGAGGTAGACCGAAACCTCGACGTCGGCGAGGAAGTTGGACTTCATCTTGTCGATCGTGCGCACGGCCAGGAGGCCGCCGCCGAGCATGGCGAGCGACACGGCCGTGGTCAGGATCATCGCGATGGTCATCGTGACGTTCCGGCGCAGGCCGGTGATTACCTCACTGAAGACGAAACTGGCACGCATGTCGGGGTCTGGTCCTTGGAGTCGGGGGCGTTGGCGGGGCGGAGAATGCCGGGGTCAGCGACCGATGCCGTAGACACCGCGGGCGTCGTCGCGGATCACCCGGCCGAGCTGCAGCTCGACGACGCGGCGCCGCATGGAGTCCACGATGCCGTGGTCGTGGGTCGCCATCAGGACGGTCGTGCCGGTGCGGTTGATCCGCTCCAGCAGCAGCATGATGTCCTGACTGGTGTCGGGGTCCAGGTTCCCGGTCGGCTCGTCGGCGAGCAGCACCAGCGGCCGGTTGACGAACGCGCGCGCGATCGCGACGCGCTGCTGCTCACCACCGGAGAGCTCGTTGGGCAGCCGGTCCGCCTTGCCGTCGAGGCCGACGAGCTCGAGCACCTCGGGGACGACCTTCTTGATGGTCGGGGCGGGCTTGCCGATGACCTCGAGGGCGAACGCCACGTTCTCCGCGACGGTCTTGTTGGCCAGCAGGCGGAAGTCCTGGAACACGCAGCCGATGGTCTGCCGCAGGCGGGGAACCCGGCGGCGGGCCAGCTTGGCGACGTCGAAGTTCGAGACCATCACGCGGCCCTTGCTCGGCGTCTCTTCGCGCAGCAGCAGCCGGAGGAAGGTCGACTTCCCCGATCCCGAGGGACCGATGAGGAAGACGAACTCACCCTTGTCGATGTTGACGGACACCCGCTCGAGCGCGGGCCGCGTCGAGGTCTTGTAGACCTTGGAAACCTCTTCGAGCCGGATCACGATTCGGCATACTACCCACCGGTCTCGTGAAGCCCCGGTTGCCCGGTCCACCCGGGTGGAGCAGCGGGTGTTTGCGCACGGTGAGCGGTCGCGCGAACACCCCCCGCGCCGATCGGACCCCGCGGCGCCCTGAATGACTCATTCACGACCTCGGAAGGTCCGCATGAGTCGTTCGAGGCGCCGGCGCCGGCGCGACCTCGCCGCGCCCCCTGGGAGTCAGACGGTGGCCGACTGCTTCCGCCAGCGGATGCCGGCGTCGAGGAAGCCGTCGATGTCGCCGTCGAGCACCGCGGTCGGGTTGCCGACCTCGAACTCGGTCCGCAGGTCCTTGACCATCTGGTACGGGTGCAGCACGTAGGAGCGCATCTGGTTGCCCCAGCTGGAGCCGCCGTCCTTGAGCGCGTCCATCTCCTTGCGCTCTTCTTCCTTCTTGCGCTGCAGTAGCCGGGACTGGAGGACCTTCATCGCGGCCGCCTTGTTCTGCAGCTGCGACTTCTCGTTTTGGCAGGAGACGACGATGTTCGTCGGGAGGTGCGTGATGCGCACCGCGGAGTCGGTCGTGTTCACGCTCTGCCCACCGGGGCCCGACGAGCGGTAGACGTCGACCCGGATGTCCTTCTCCGGGATGTCGACGTGGTCGACCTCTTCGACCTCCGGCAGCACCTCGACGTGCGCGAACGACGTCTGACGGCGGCTCTGGTTGTCGAACGGCGAGATCCGGACGAGCCGGTGGGTGCCCTGCTCGACCGAGAGGGTGCCGTAGACGTAGGGGGCGCTGACCGTGAACGTCGCCGACTTGATGCCCGCCTCTTCGGCGTAGGAGATGTCGTAGACGTCGGTCGGGTAGCCGTGGCGCTCCGCCCAGCGCAGGTACATCCGGAGCAGCATCTCGGCGAAGTCGGCCGCGTCGACGCCACCGGCCTCGGAGCGGATGGTGACGACGGCGTTGCGGTCGTCGTACTCGCCGGAGAGCAGGGTGCGGACCTCGAGGCCGTCGATGGCCTTGCCGAGGTCGGTCAGCTCGCTCTCGGCTTCGCCCATGCTGCCGGCGTCGCCCTCGGCCTCGGCGAGCTCGTACAGCACGCCGAGGTCGTCGAGCCGCTGGCGCAGGTCGGAGACCCGGCGCAGCTCGCCCTGCCGGTGGGACAGCTGGCTCGTGACCTTCTGCGCCGCCTCCGGGTCGTCCCAGAGGGTCGGGCTCGAAGCCTGCTCCTCCAGGTCGGCCACCTGGGCACGCAGCGCATCCAGGTCCATCACCGACTCGATCTGCGTCAGCTTGCCGGTCAGGTCCCTCAGTGCCGCGTCGAACTCATCACTCACGTTTGTCAAGGTTACGGCAAAACCCACGACCGGTTGCGAGGACCGGTCGTGGGCGCGTGAACTTCAGGCCGCGGGGATGGCGTCGAGCAGCTTGAGCGCGGCCTTGGCCTGAGCCTGGGCGAACTCGGCGACGGCCTTCTCGTACGGCCCGTCGGCCGACTTGGTGGCCGCCTTCGCGTCGTCGAGCTGCTGGCCGTAGCTCGTCCGGGCCGACTCGAGCAGCACCTGGCGCTGCTTCGCGGTCAGCGACGCCGCGTGCACGAGCCGCAGGATGAGCGGGCTGCGCAGGTGGTCGGGACCGGCCTCGGACGTCAGCCAGGCCTTGAAGGCCTTTTTGCCGGCGGCGGTGATCAGGTACTGCTGGCTGGAGCGCGGGCCCTGCTTGCCGAGCCGGACGAGACCTTCTTTGGACAGCGCCGGGAGCTCCCGGTACACCTGGCTGCGGGTGACGCTGAAGAAGGCGCCGAATCGCTCACCCGCTCCCGCGACGAGCTGCCCGCCGGTGGCGGGACCGTCGTGGAGCAGACCGAGGAGGGCGGCGGCTGTTGCATTCAATTCGGACACGTCCCCAAGATTCCCACTTATCGGCCGCTGTGTCCACAGTGGTCAGCAGATCTGTCCATTGTGGCTAGTCAGATCCCCTCGTTCGGCCCAATGCGACCAGGTCCACTGTGGACCGCGGACACGCTGTGCAACCACCGGGGCGCCACTTTGGTCCAACCAGCCGCACGCGAACGGCCCCGGCGCCGCCAGGCAGGTGAGTTCGGCGGGCGGTTCTCCCCGGCTTGGCCGACTCCGGACACGCACCGCAACCACCCGGAAACGGCGTTCACATCGTGGGATCCGCAGTCATTCGACAGTTTCGCGGAAAAGTCGGCAGCGAAACTCGTGCGAACATGACAAAAGAGGCACGTTCCCGAATTTCCGAGAACGTGCCTCTTGGTGGTAGCGGGGACAGGATTTGAACCTGCGACCTCTGGGTTATGAGCCCAGCGAGCTACCGAGCTGCTCCACCCCGCGCCGTTGTGGTACTTGAATAGATTACACGGGGTGTCCGACGGGTTTACACCGGGGTCCCCGAAGCAGCTGACCAGGCGTTACGCCACTTCGAGCCACTGACGGGCTCCACTGAGGACCATCGTCAGGCCGTCCTCGAACCGCGAACCGACGTCAGCGAGGAGATCTCCCGCCTCCGCGTCGCGGTACCGCTCGTCGAGCTGACCCGGCACCGGGTAGACCGCCTGCTCTTCGATGGTGAAGCCGACGACGTAGCTGTAGACGGTGAACAGCGCCTGCCCCGCCCGGCGCTCGTCCAGGCCGGCCTCGATGCTCCGCCGCAGCGGGCTCGGCCCGACCAGGCCCGTGTCGCCGAGGTAGGTGCCGGCGAAGACCTTCCCGCCGTCGCGGTAGGACAGCATCATCCGGCGCAGCGCCCGCGCGCCGTGCGCGACGGCTTCCCACTCCCCCAGCGAGTCCGGCGGCCGCCGGTCCCCGGCCGAATCGGCGTACATCTGCGTCGCCATCTCGTCGAGCAGCTCCTGCTTGTTCTTCATGTGCCAGTAGAGCGCCGGCGCCTTGACCCCGAGGTCGGCGGCGATCAACCGCAGCGTGAGTCCGTTGAGGCCGGTTTCGTTGAGCAGCTTCAGCCCGGAACGCGCGATGTCCCGCCTGGTCAGGGCCATGGTGCCGGTTCTCCTCGTGGTGCTCGCTTGACAATTTAACAATGTTAAGGGCATCCTCGGATCAGGTCAATTTAACGTTGTTAAGGAGCTGGGGATGAACGAGCTGACGGCGGAGGTGGTCGTCGCCGGGGCGGGGCCGACCGGGCTGATGCTGGCGAACGAGCTGGCACTGGCCGGGGTGGACGTCGTGGTGCTGGAGCGCCTGCCGGTCCGGACCGGACTGTCGAAGGCGCTGAACCTGCAGCCGCGCACGGCGGAGGTGCTGGACCTGCGCGGGTTGCTCGGCCGGGCGGAGCAGCGGTCGTTCGCGACTGTCGCGGACGGACACTTCTCGGTGATCCCGGTGAGCTACGCCGGCTGGGACACGCGGCACCCGTACCAGGTGGGCATCCCGCAGGCGCAGGTCGAAGCGACGCTGGAAGAGCGGCTGGCCGAGCAGGGCGTCAAGGTACTGCGCGGCCACGAGCTGACCGGCTTCGAGCAGGACGCCGCCGGCGTGACGGTCACGGCGGGCGACCTCCGGGTGCGCGCGGCGTACCTGGTGGGCTGCGACGGCGGCCGCAGCGCGGTGCGCAAGGCCCTGAACCTGCCGTTCGAAGGGATCGAGGGCCGCGGCCACGGCGTCTCGGCGGACGTCCTGTTCCGGACGACCCCGCCGGGCGCCCCGACGGAGTGGCGGTCGATGGGGAAAATGGTGACCTCGCTCAGCCCGGGCAAGTTCGTCGGCTTGATCCCGCTGGGCGAGCCGAACCTGTACCGCCTGAGCTACGGCGACCGGCTGCACCGCCCGGACGACCTCCGGGCCGAGGTGCCGGAGGAGGAGGTCCGCGCGGCGGTCCGCGAACGTTTCGGCGCGGAAGCAGAGATAGAAGAGATCCGCTGGACATCCCGGTTCTCCGACGACAGCCGCCTGGTGGCGAAGTACCGGGTGGGCCGGGTGCTCCTGGCGGGCGACGCGGCGCACATCCACTTCCCCGCCGGCGGCCAAGGTCTGAACCTCGGCGTCCAGGACGCGGTGAACCTGGGCTGGAAGCTGGCGGCCGAGCTGCGCGGCCGGGCGCCGGCCGGTCTCCTGGACACGTACGAGACGGAACGTCGCGCGGTGGCGAACGGAGTGCTGCAGAACGTGGCCGCCCAGAACGCCCTGATTCCCCTGACCCCGGACCAGCTGGCCCTGCGCGCCCTGTTCCGCGACCTGACGGGCATCCCGGAGGTCCAGCGCAAGCTGTCGGGAATGGTCTCCGGTCTGGACATCCGCTACGCACCGGAGGAAGAGACCCACCCGGCGGCGGGCGCCCGCCTCCCGGACTTTCCGCTGAGCAACGGCTTCGCGAGCGACTTGTTCCACAGTGGAAAGTTCGTCCTGCTGACGAAAACCCCGGCGGAGGCACCTCACCCGGAGGTAGTCGTAGCCGAAGTGCCGAAGCTGCCTTGGCCCGACTTGACGAAGATCCTGGTCCGCCCAGACGGCTACGTGGCAACAACAGACGGCTCAACAGAAGCCTGGCTGAAAAACTGACGCGACCACACCGGGGGGTCCAGGGGGGCGGAGCCCGCCCTGGCGGGGGTCTGGGGGTCCGACCCCCAGGGGAAATGCGAAGGAGGCGCGGTCGGCGCTTTCCGCCGACACACGCCTCCTGCATCCGTAGCGGGGACAGGATTTGAACCTGCGACCTCTGGGTTATGAGCCCAGCGAGCTACCGAGCTGCTCCACCCCGCGTCGTAGTACCTACCTTACGCCCTGGTTTCCAAAGGGCGCAAAGCAGGTACCCCGAAGGTAACTGAGGTCACCCGCCAGGCTGGGTACTGGACGGCGGCGTGCTGGTTCCCGGCGCCGCCGTCTTGGCCGCTTCGTAGGCCCTGGCAGCCGCGTCGAGAGCCGAGAGGGCAGCACCCTGGTCGGCGAAGTTGCCGGACTGCTGGGCCGCCTTCAGCTTGGCGATGGCCGACTGGATGTCCAGGACGGCCTTGTCCAGAGCCGCGTTGCCCCCGCTCGTGTTGGGTGGCGTCGTGGTCGGCGTGGTCGTGGGTGTCGTCGTCGGCGCCGTCGTGGGCTGGCCCGCCTGCGGTGGCGTGGTCGTCGCCTCGCCCGTGCCGGGCCCGAAGACCTGGTCGAGGGCTTCCTGGAGCGTCGCGCCGTAACCGACCTTCGGACCGTAGGAGACGAGCACCCGCGCCAGCTGTGGATAGCTGTTCTGGTTGCGCTGCCGGATGTACACGGGCTCCACGTACAGGAAGCCCTGCGCGACCGGCAGCGTGATCAGGTTGCCGTAGATCGGGATGACGTTGGGGTTGTTGAACAACGTCCGGTCCTGCGCCACCCGTGGATCACTTTGGAACCGGTTTTGGACCTGAACCGGACCGTCGACCTGCGTGGCCCCTGTCGCCGCACTGGGTAGCTGGAGGACGCGGATCTTCCCGTAGTCGTTCGGATCCGAGGACACCGACATCCAGGACGCGAGGTACTGCCGCTGCAGACCGGTGAGCGAGCTGGTCAGCTGGAACGTCGGTTTGCTCTGGCCGGGGGTGTCGGCGAGGACGTAGTAACCGGGCTGGTTCGCGGCGCCGGCCGCGGCCGGGTTGGAGCCGCCTTCGGCCGTCGGGTCCTGCGGGACGCTCCAGAACGCCTGCTGCGAGTAGAACTCCTGCGGGTTGCTGACGTGGTAGCGCGACAGCAGCTCACGCTGGATCTTGAAGAGGTCCTCGGGGTAGCGGAAGTGCGACCGCAGGTCCGGCGAGATCTCGGAGCTCGGCTTCACGAGCCCGGGGAAGACCTTCTCCCACGCGTTGAGGACCGGTTCCTTGTCGTCGATCGAGTACAGGTTCACCGTGCCGTTGAAGGCGTCGACGGTGGCCTTGACCGAGTTGCGGATGTAGTTGATCGAGCTGTTGTTCTGGCGGGCGACGCCGTTGAGCGAGTCGTTGGTGGCCGCGCCGAGCTGCGTCTGCTGCGAGTACGGGAAGTTGTTGATCGTGGTGTAGCCGTCGATGATCCACTGGATCTTGCCGTCGACGACCGCGGGGTACGGGTCGCCGTCGAGGGTCAGCCACGGCGCGACCTTGCTGACGCGCTCGCGCGGGTCGCGGTTGTACATGATCTTCGAGTTGTCGCCGATGGCGTCGGAGAACAGGATGTTGCGTTCGCCGTACTCCGCCGCGAAGGCCAGGCGGTTGAACCAGTTGTCGACCGAGACGCCGCCGGTGCCCTTGTAGGTGTAGCGGTCGGTGGCGGTGTCGTACTCGCCGGGCGCGTTGCCGGTGGTGCCGCCGACGATGGCGTAGTCGGAGTCCGCGGCGGACAGTTCGCCGTAGTAGATCCGGGGTTCCTTGACCGCGATGCCGGGCTGACCCGTGCCGGACGAGCCGGCGCCGGAGGGGTTCTGGGTGTCGCTGGTGGTGGCGATCGGGTAGCCGCCGTCGGAGTTGGCGTCCTTGACCGCGCGGTCGATCGTGTTGGCCGGCGCGGCGACGAAGCCGTTGCCGTGGGTGTAGACGAGGTGCTTGTTGATCCAGCTGGTCTGGTTGCCGGTCAGGCCCTCGGTCTTGATCTCCTTGGCGGCGACGATGTAGTCCTGCGTGGTGCCGCCGACGGTGTAGCGGTCGATGTCGAGCTTGGCCGGGAACCCGTAGAAGTTCTCGCGCCCGACGCGCTGGGTGAAGGTGTCGGAGAGGATGTTCGGGTCGAGCAGCCGGATGTTCGACATCGTCCCGGTGTCGGTCTTGAGCTGCTCCGGAGTGGCCGACGCGCTACCCGTGTAGGGCTGGTACTGGACGTCGGTGAGGCCGAAGGCGCGGCGGGTGGCGTCCATGTTGCGCTGGATGGACGTCGCTTCCTTCTCGTTCGCGTTGGGCTTCACCGAGAACTGGTCGAGGATCGCGGGCCACGCGACGCCGACGAGGATGCTCGACAGGATCAGCAGCACGAGGGCGATCGCCGGCAGCTGCAGGTTGCGCAGGAAGGCACCGGCGAAGAACGCGACCGCGCAGATCACCGAAATGCACAGCAGGATCAGCTTCGCGGGCAGGACCGCGTTCAGGTCGGTGTAGGTCGCGCCGACGAACAGCGGCATGCCCCGGTCGGACAGCAGCAGGTTGTACCGGTCGAGGAAGTACTCGGCGGCCTTCAGCAGCACGAAGAGGCCGACGGTGATGGCGAGCTGCGCGCGGGTCGGGCCGGCGAGCTGCCCGCCCTTGCCGGCCAGCCGGATGCCGCCGAAGACGTAGTGCGAGATCAGCGCGCCGAAGAAGGAGACGACGACGGTGATGAACAGCCAGCCGAGGAGCCAGTTGTAGAACGGCAGGCTGAAGGCGTAGAAGCCGACGTCGTTGCCGAACTCGGGGTCGGTCTGGCCGAACGAGGTGCCGTTGAGGAACAGCTGCACGACCTGCCAGTCGCCCTGGGCGGACAGACCGGCGATGAGGCCGGTGAGCACCGGGATCCCGATGCCGAAGAGGCGGATGCGCGCGACGATCGCGGACCGGTAGCGGGCCAGCGGGTCGTCGGCGCCGGAGATCGGCACGAACACCGGGCGGGTCCGGTAGGCGATCATCAGGCTGACCGCGAGCGCACCGCCGACGAGCACCCCGACCGCGAAGAACAGGATGACGCGGGTGACCACCTGGGTCGTGAACACCGACCGCGCGCCGACCTCCCCGAACCAGAGCCAGTCGACGTACGTGTCGAGCAAGCGGGCCCCGAGCAGGAGCGCCAGCACGATCACCGCGGCGATGATGAGGAGGATCCGGCTCCGCCGGGACAGCTTCGGCAGGCTCACCGGGGGCCGAGTCGCCACGGTGCACGCTCCTGTCATTCGTCAGCACTTGAACAGGGGCGCACGCGCCCCCTGATTCCCTAACTCTACGGATGCCGCGGGAAGTTCCCGGGACCCGCCCGAACCGGACTCGCGGCGTGGTCGCGCGGACCGGCCTGACACGATGTGCGCATGGAACCGCAGCAGGCCGGCGTGGCCGCTCTCGCGCGCGAAGTCGAGGAGTTCATGGCCGCCGGCGGCTGGGACCAGCCGCCGCAGCTGTTCGCGCTGGTGCCGACGGCGGCGCTGCTGGACGAGCAGCCGGAGCTGGCCGGCCAGCTCGACCGGGCGAACCCGCTGACACCGGTGGCGCAGGAAGCGCTGCCCGAGGGCGACCTCGCCGACGCGCTGGCCCGGATCGCGTGGCCCGATCTGGTGATCGGGTGCGCGCTCGCCCAGGAGATCATCGTGCTGCCGCCGGGCTCGGAGTCGGAGCTGCCGGACGTCGCGGAGGCCGACGCGGAGAGCCTGCGCCGCGCGGCCGCCGACCACCCGCAGCGGACGGAGGCCCGCTTGGTGGCCGCGATCCTGCGCGACGGCAACGGCTCGTGCGTCATGCGGCTGCGCGGGATCGGGACGGCCGAGGGCACCGACGAGTCGGTCGACGAGATCGTCGAGAGCCCCGACCTCGCCCCGAACCTCCTCGAGGCCCTCAAGGCGACGCTCCTCCCCTAGCAGGAGGCCGTCGGCCGGCCCGCCTTCAGGTTCGCCAGCTGCGCGAGGGCGTCGTCCAGTGTGGACACCTTGATGAGGTTGAGCCCGTCGGGCGCCGTGGTCTTGGCCTCGGCGCAGTTGTGCTCGGGCACCAGGAAGTCGGTGGCGCCGGCCTCGCGCGCGCCGACGACCTTGAACGAGATTCCACCGATCGGGTCGACCTCGCCGGTCTCGGTGATCTCGCCGGTGCCGGCGATGTGCCGCCCGCCCGCGATGTCGTCTCCCTTGAGCCGGTCGATGATCGCGAGGGTGAACATCAGCCCGGCCGACGGCCCGCCGACGTCCTGCAGGGAGATGGTGACGTTGAAGGGCGCCTCGGCGCGGTCGGTCGCGGTGAGGCCGATGAAGCCTTCCTTGCGGTCCGGGCGCGAGGCGAGCGTGAGCGGCACGGTGCGTTCCGGCTGCCCGTCCGACTGGAAGGTGATCTGGACGGTCTGGCCGGGCAGGGTGCCGGCCAGCGCGGCCCGGACGTCCGCGGCTTCGACGATCTTCTTGCCGTTGACCGTGATCAGCTTGTCGCCGGGGGCGAGCACGTGGTCGGCCGGGCTGCCGGAGACGATCTGCTTCGCCAGCACCTTGACCGGGTAGCCGAGCTCGCGCAGGGCGGCGACCTGGGCGTTCGACTGGGAGTCCTGCAGCTGCTGGATGTTCTCCTGCTTGACCTGTTCGTTCGTCTCGCCGGGCTTGAAGTACTCCTCGCGCGGCGCGAGCGCGTAACGGCCGCTGGCCCAGAAGCCGAGGCCCTGGAAGAGCGTGACGCCGTCGTGCAGCGAGACGGTCGTCATCCGCAGTTCGCCGGTCGTCGGGTGGGTCTCGTGACCGCTGACCTGGATGACCGGGTTGCCCGCGGCGTCGCGACCCAGCGTGTCGTAGGTCGGGCCGGGGCTGATCGCCACGAACGGCACCGGCACGACCAGACCGAGCACCACGAAGACGAGGAACAGCGAGCCGCTGACCACGAGCGTCCAGCCGCGGCGGGTCATCCGCCGGGCGTCACCGCCGGCCTCGGCGCCGGGGTCCGGGCTGCTCTTCGCGGGCGCGGTCTGCTCGGAGGACTTGGTCACGACCGACAGCGTACGGTGACCGCGTTCGCTTCTCGGTGAAGGCCACGCACATGGGTCCGGTTGACGCGCTCGGGGGCGTCCGACCCGCGTACGGTGGACACATGAGCAATCCCCCGTTCGGCTTCGGACCGTCCGATCCCGACAAACGAGGTGAGAACGACCCCTCCGAGGGCGGCCAGCCGTCCGGTGCCGAGGCCTTCAACCAGCTCGGGCAGATGCTGAGCCAGCTGGGCCAGATGCTCAGCCAGGCGGGCACTTCCAGCGGGCCGGTGAACTACGACCTCGCCAAGCAGATCGCCCTCCAGAACCTGGGCAGCGCCGGGAACACCGGCGAGAGCCGCCTCGGCTTCTCCGGCGGAGACGACTCGAACGCCGCCGTCCGCGACGCCGCCCACCTCGCCGAGCTCTGGCTCGACGCGGCGACGATCCTGCCGGCCGGCGCGACGTCGGCGGTCGCCTGGTCGCCGCGGACCTGGGTCGAGAAGACGCTGCCGACGTGGCAGCGGCTGTGCGACCCGGTCGCCCGCCAGGTGTCGGGTGCCTGGATGGAGGCGCTGCCCGCGGAAGCCAAGGAAGCCGCCGGCCCGCTGCTGCAGATGATGGGGCAGATGGGCGGGATGGCCTTCGGGTCCCAGCTCGGCCAGGCTCTGGCCCAGCTGGCGTCGGAGATGCTGACGGCGTCCGAGATCGGCCTGCCTCTGGCCCCGGCTGGGACGTCGGCGCTGCTGCCCGCGAACATCGAGAAGTTCGCCGAGGGCCTGGAGCTGCCGAACAGCGAGATCCTGGTGTTCCTGGCCGCCCGCGAGGCGGCGCACCAGCGGCTGTTCACGCACGTGCCGTGGCTGCGCCAGCGCCTGCTGGCGACGGTCGAGGAGTTCGCGCACGGCATCACGGTCGACACGTCGGCGCTCGAGTCCCTGGCCGGCCGGATCGACCCGGCCAATCCCGCGAGCATCGAAGAGGCCATGTCGTCGGGGCTGCTGGAGCCCCAGACGACGGACGAGCAGAAGGCCGCGCTGAGGCGCCTGGAGACGCTGCTCGCCCTGGTGGAGGGCTGGGTCGACGTGGTGGTGGCCGAGGCGGTCGGCGACCGGCTCCCGGGAGCGGACGCGCTGCGCGAGACCCTGCGCCGCCGCCGCGCGACGGGCGGTCCTGCCGAGCAGACGTTCGCCACGCTGGTCGGCCTGGAGCTGCGCCCCCGCCGCATGCGGGACGCGTCGAACCTGTGGAAGCTGGTCGGTGACCGCCACGGTCTGGAGAAGCGCGACGGCCTGTGGTCCCACCCGGACCTGATGCCGACGGCGGAGGACCTGGACGAGCCGATCGACTTCGCGGACCGCGTCGGCGAGACGGGCTCGCTGGACGACCTGGACCCGATCGCGGAGCTGGAGCGCACGCAGCAGTCGGAGCAGTCGGAACGCTCCGAGCGCGAGCAGAAGAGCAAGGACACCCCACCCGAGGAGGGCGAGACCCCGGCGTAGACCGGGTCGTCTTCGGAAGGCCGGTGCTCCGCGGAAGCGGGCCACCGGCTTTCCGCTTTTGTCGGCCACCCTCGATCGCGCCGGCCGGCCGGTCGTTTCCCGGCCGTCGACCTCCTCGGGCGCGCACCGCCCCATCTCTCCCCTCCCGCCGTCCCACCGGTGGCCCGCAAAGGCAACCGGGGTGACCCGGAACCGCAGGTCACCCCGGTCTCCTCACCCGCTCAACACTCGGTGTCGATCCCCCACCCGGCGGCGGCCGCCAACCCCTCGAGGTATCCCATCGCCCGATCGGTCTTCGGGTACTTCCGCACCAGCGCCCAGAACGCCGCGTCGTGCCCGGGCTCGCGCAGGTGCGCCAGCTCGTGCACCAGCACGTAGTCCAGTACCCAGGGCGGGACCTTCCGCAGCCGGTCGCTGACCCGGATGGTCGCGTCGACCGGCGTGCAGGACGCCCACCGCGTGCGCATCGGCGGCACCCAGCGGACGCTCGCCGGCACCGCGGTGCCGCCCAGGTACTTGCCCGACAGCAGCGCGCAGCGCGCCAGCAGGGCGTCGTCCGACGTCTTCGGGAGCGCCGGCCGACGTGGTTCCGAGCGCTGCAGCTTGCGCTCCATCTCGGCGACCCAGTGTTTCTCCTCCGCCCTGGTCATCCGCGCCGGGATGAGCACGATCAGCGTGTCATCCTTCCAATACGCGGTGACCGTCCGGTGCCGGCGCTGGCTGCGCCGCACTTCGACCTTGTGTCCGGGTGTGTCCGACAGGGGGTTCGTGTCCCCCCGGCCTCTCAGCGAGGGCATCTGTGCTTCGACCACTCGACAACGGTAAGGCCCGGCACCGACAAGTCCGAGCGCGTTGAGGTCACAGAGCCGAGTTGTCCACAGCCTCGTTCACTTGTGGACAACTCGGCCGATCCGGCGCCTTCGCGGGCTCGATCGTCGCCGCCGGGTGCCATCCTCCGGACATGATCCTCTCCACCGCGGACATGCCACCGGTGCTCCTGCCGGCCCATCCCGCCCTGCTCCCGGGCATCACGGTGCTCGAACGCGGCCCGCGCGAGATCCAGCTCGGGCTCGACCCGCGCCACGGCGTGATCGTCGAAGGCCTGCCGCCTCGCCTCGTCGCGCGGCTGCGAAAACTCGACGGAAGCAAGCCCGTCGAGCGGCTCTTGCTCGCCGAGAGCGAACACCGCGACCAGCTGCGGACACTGCTGCGGCAGCTGGCCGCGCTCGGCCTGGTCACCGACGCTGGACGCCCGGACGGTCCGGGGCTCCGCGGCGAAACCGGCCTCTGGTCCCTGCGGGCGCGCCACCACCAGACCGCGCTGAGCGACCTGCGGCGCGCCACCGCGGTCACGGTGCACGGCAACGGCCGGGTGGCGGTCGCGGTCGCCGTGCTGCTGGCCAACGCCGGGATCGGGCACGTCGAGCTGGAGCTGCCCGGCACGGTGACCGAGGACGACCTGGGCACCGGCTTCACCGAAGCCGACCTGGGCCGGTCCCGGCGCCAGGCCCTCGGCGACCTGCTCCGCCGGGTCGATCCCGAGGTCCGCGTGACCCGCCTGCACGACCGGTACCCGGAGCTGACCCTGCTCACCGACGCCGTCGTCCCCGCGCCGGAGGTCGTCACCGAGCTGATGGCGGACGGCGTCCCGCACCTGGCCGTCCGCGTCCGCGACGGGACGGGCATCGTCGGGCCGCTGGTCGTCCCGGGCCGCAGTTCGTGCCTGCGCTGCGCCGACCTGCACCGGACCGACCTCGACCCGTGCTGGCCGCGCGTCGCCGGCCAGCTGACCGGCCGGCACCAGCGGCCCGACCTCGGCGCCGTCCACGCCTGTGCATCGCTGGCCGTCGCGCAGGCCATGCGGCTGCTCTCCCCCGCCGAGCCGGCGCCGCCGGCGTGGAACGCGACCCTCGAGATCGACGCCTTCGACGGCCGCATCCGCCACCGCGGCTGGCCCCCGCACCCGCGGTGCGGTTGCGGTGCTCCGGCACCGCAACAGGAGACGTAGGCCACTAAGACGCCGTGAGCAGGCTGCGCGCCGCCGAGGTCGCAAGGCAGAATCGCGGAGGTGACCGACTTCCGCGACCCAGGCGATCGTGATCCCGCGATGCCGCGCAAGGGTGCCGCCCGTACTGCCAAGCTCGCCAGTCTGCCGCTCGGGATCGCCGGCCGGGCGGTCGGCGGGTGGGGCAAGCGGCTGGCCGGTCAAAGCGCGGAGCAGGTCAACGCAACGCTGTCGGCGAAGGCAGCCGAGCAGCTGTTCGAGGTGCTCGGCACGCTCAAGGGCGGGGCGATGAAGTTCGGCCAGGCGCTGAGCGTGTTCGAGGCGGCGGTACCGGACGACATGGCGAAGCCGTACCGCGAGGCGCTGACGAAGCTGCAGGCCGCGGCGCCGCCGATGCCGGTCCGGCAGACCCACCGGGTGCTCGCCGAGCAGCTGGGCCGCACCTGGAGCAGCCGGTTCGCCTCGTTCGACGACGAGCCGGCGGCGGCCGCGAGCATCGGCCAGGTCCACCGCGCGGTCTGGCACGACGGCCGCGAGGTCGCGGTCAAGGTGCAGTACCCAGGCGCCGACGAGGCGTTGCGCAGCGACCTGCGGCAGCTGCAGCGGTTCAGCAGGCTGTTCCAGGCGTTCGTGCCCGGCACGGAGGTCAAGCCGCTGCTGGCCGAGCTCGCCGAGCGGATGAACGAGGAGCTCGACTACCAGTCCGAGGCCCAGCACCAGCGCGCCTTCGCGAAGGCGTTCGAGGGCGATCCCGGCATCCTGGTGCCGCGCGTGGTGGCCAGCGCGCCGAAGGTCGTCGTGACGGAGTGGGTGACCGGCACGCCGTTGTCCAAGGTCATCGCGGACGGCGACCGCGAGACGCGAAACCTGGCGGGCCGGCTGCTGGCGGAGTTCCACTACTCGTCGCCCGAGCGCGTCCACCTGCTGCACTCGGACCCGCACCCGGGCAACTTCATGATCACGGCCGACGACAGGCTGTGCGTCATCGACTTCGGCGGCGTCGCCCGGCTGCCCGACGGCATCCCCCGCCACCTGGGCGAGATGACGCGGCTGGCCCTCGACGGCGAGTCCGCCGGGCTGATGCGCCTGCTGCGCGAGAACCGGTTCATCCGCGCCGACAGCGACCTGGCCGCGGACGAGGTGCTCGCGTACCTGGCGCCGTTCACCGAGCCGCTGGCGGAGCCGATGTTCCACTTCACGCGCAAGTGGATGCAGCGGCAGGCCTGGCGGGTCGGCGACAGCCGCGGCAACGACTTCCGGGTCGGGCGGTCGCTCAACCTGCCGCCCGAGTACCTGATGATCCACCGGGTCACGGCCGGGTCGACGGGCATCCTCTGCCAGCTCGACGCGGAGATCCCGGCACGCGGCATCGTGGAGCGCTGGCAGCCCGGTTTCGCCGCCTGAGTTGTCCACAGGCCGGTCCGCGAACGGCCGGATTCCGGCGAGTTGTCCACAGCTGCGGGGAACGGGGTTCCACCCGGTTGGCCGAGCCGTCATGCTCGGTTGATGACCGCTACTCAATGCACTGATCCACTGTCCCTCAGTAATCCCGGCTCGTGCGAGGTGATGAACCTCGAACAGTTGCGCAAGGCCGGGGTGTCCGACCGAAGAACCCGGCGGCTCTGCGGCCCCGGCGGGCCGTGGCGCCGCCTGCACCCCGGTGTCGTCCTGCTGCGCAACAACGCTCCGACGCGGCAGCAGCTGCTGCACGCCGCCCTGGTGCGCTACGGGCCGCGGGTGGTGATCACGGGCGCCGACGCGTTGCAGGCCCACGGCGTGAAGTGCCCGACGGACGACGAGATCCGGCTGCTGGTACCCGACCATTGCCGGGTGGCGGCGTGCGACGGCGTCAGCGCGGCGCGCACGGCCCGGATGCCGGCGCCGGTGGTGGTCGACGGGCTGCCGTTCGCCCCGCCGTCCCGGGCGGCGCTCGACATGGCGAGGTCCGAGCCCGACCCGGCGCGGATCCGCCACCTGCTGACGCTCCCGCTCTACTGGGGCCTGTGCGACCGGCAGGAGCTGCTGACAGAGCTGACCGAAGGGCCCCAGCGCGGCACGGCGGCGGTCCGGAAGGTGCTCGGCGAGCTGGACGAGGGCCCGATCCAGGCCCACGGCCTGGCAGTGCAGGCCCTGGACAAGGCGCACCTCCCACCGCCGATCTGGGACTTGACGATCTGCGACCGCCGAGGCCGCCGCATCGGCGAGGCGGACGCGTGGTGGGACGAGATCGGCCTGGCCTGGCAGTACCGCTGCGGTCCCGGCACCGGCGGCTTCTCACACCTGGCCCTGGCGGCGACCGGGATCGTCCTGGTCCGCTGCACGGTCCGCCAGCTGCGCCAGGTCCCGCGCGAGGTGGCGCGAGAGCTGGCCCAAGCCTTCGGCGAGGCATCCCGCACGCCGCGCCCGAAGGTCCGCGCGGTCCCGATGACCCCCGTCGGCGACGCGGCATGACGACTTACGGGAACCGTCAGCAGCGCCGCGCGCCTCGATGCGGCCGCGCCATCCCACCGACCAACCCGCGCGTGCTGGCCGTGCGCGGTCACACCCCGCAGGAGCGCGGAACGATCACCAGTATTCGTCGGGCAGCTTGCCCTCGATGTCGCGCACGTGCTGCCGCGCGCAGTCCGGGCACAGCCACCGCAGGCCGCCCCGCTCGCGGCTGGACACCCAAGCGAGCGCCGTAGCCGGATCCTCGTCGGCGCCGCGGGTGCGCCCGCACCGCGTGCACGCGACCGGCTCGCTCACGGCAACCGTCCACAGTGGATCGCTTTGGCGCCGAACAGGTACAGGTCGTCCCGGCGGCCGAGGAAGTCCGGGCCGTCGGGGTCGATCAGCGCGGCGACGGTGGCGCGATCATCGGCATCAAGCCGATCCCCGGCCGACTCGGCAAGCCACCCGACGCGCTGCACGACGTACTCGCGCAGCAAGTCCGAACCCGGCATGGGGTGATCGATGAGCGCACCGAACGACTCGACGTCCTCGAGCCCGGCCTCGCGAAGGGCGCGCGGCCAGCCGTAGGGCATGGCGACGCTGCCCGGAAGCCCGGCCCGCATCCCGGCGAACCACTCGGCCCGCGCGGCGAGCAGCCGTTGCTCCAGCCCGGGCCGTCCCACCCCGAGATCCCAAGGGAGGCACCGCATTTCGAGACCACCCTCGCCGAGGGCGAGCACCCCACCGGGCCGCACCAGCCGGGCAAGGGCGTGCAAGGCGGCCTGCTGATCACCGACGTGGTGCACAACGCCCGAAGCCCACACGAGATCGGCGGCGGGCACCCGCTCGGCCAGCCGCGGATCGGCGAGGTCCCCGTGCACGCCGACGACCTCGACATCCCCACCGGCGGCCCCGGACACGGCCCGCCGCGCCTCGGCCAGCAGTTCAGGCGTGGCATCGAGGAGCGCGATGGTGCCCCCATCCCCACGGGCGACGAGCTCACGCGCGAAGAGCACGCTCATCCCGCCGGCCCCACACCCGACATCGAGCAGGGTCGGCCGCCCGGGCACCCGCCCGAGCAACCGCCGCGCGACGGGCGCGAGCGCACCGGCATCGAGCGAGTCGGCCATGCGCAGCTGAGCGAGCCGATCCGCCCAATCGATGTCGTCGTGGGTGTGTACGGACATCACCCCATTCAACACCAGCGGCCGCGACCGAACAGCACCTGAAGGAGGACACCGACCCCATACCCGCAGGTCCGCACACCAGGCGAGCTCGCGCCGGCATGCGGGTGCCGCAGCCGCGCAGCACCGAGAGGCAAGGCCCTGGCGAAGATGCACGTCCGGCGAGGGGGCCGGCGAGTCGCCCTCGGCGACGAGGCCGTCGACGCTCGGGCTACGGCGGCCGAACAGTGCCACCGACCGACAAGGACCCGGCGCCGCTTCCACCCCGGCGAAAGATCCCGGCGAGTCGCCCCTCGGCGATTAACTGTGATGTCCAGGGACGTTGTCCCGAGATGAGGTGACCTGGTGGCGGCCTGTCGTGCTGACAGGTGAAGGCCTCCGGTTGTGAAGTGGAGCTGTCTAGGAACCACGTCACCGCCCGGAGGCCTTCGTGTCCCACCCTAATGCCACCCTGACCCCACGCACCCGACTCCGGCTGGCCCGTCTGATCGTCGAGCAGGGCTGGACCTGCACCGCAGCAGCGAAGATGTTCATGGTCGCCACCAAGACCGCCGCGAAGTGGGCCGACCGCTACCGACTCGAGGGCGTGGCCGGGATGGCTGATCGCAGCTCGCGTCCGCATCACAGCCCGACCCGCACACCCGAGCACCTGGTACGGGCGGTTGTGCGGCTGCGGTGGCGGCAGCGGCTGGGGCCCGGTCCAGATCGGCGGCCGGCTCGGCGTCCCTGCCTCGACGGTGCACGCGGTGCTGGTGCGCTGCCGGATCAACCGCCTGTCCCGGATCGACCGGGTCACCGGCGAACCGCTGCGCCGCTACGAACACGACCACCCCGGCTCGCTGATCCACGTCGATGTCACCAAGTTCGGCAACATCCCCGACGGCGGCGGCTGGCGCTACGTCGGCAAACAGCAAGGCGACAAGAACCGATCCGTCACCTCGCGACGCACCGGAACCTGGAGTACCGACCGCCACGCCCGCACCGGGGTGGCTTTCGTGCATACCGTGTCGACGACCACTCCCGCATCGCCTACGCCGAGATCTGCGCCGACGAGAAAGCCGATACCGCCGTTGGTGTGCTCCGGCGCGCGGTCGCCTGGTTCGCCGACCGCGGCGTCACGGTCGAACGCGTACTGTCGGACAACGGTGCCTGCTATCGCTCGTCGGCTTGGCGCGACACGTGCACCGAGCTGGGCATCACCCCGAAACGGACCCGGCCTTACCGGCCGCAGACCAATGGGAAGATCGAACGGTTCCACCGCACCCTGGCCGACGGATGGGCTTACGCCCGCTTCTATCCCAGCGAACACGACCGCCGGGCAGCGCTACCGGGATGGCTGCACTTCTACAATTACCACCGACCCCACAGCTCAACCGGCGGCAAGCCGCCGGTCACCCGGCTGACCAACCTCCCTGGACATCACAATTAACCGTCGGCGCTCGGATGCCGTGGCGAACAGCACCACCGAGCGGCTAGCGCCCATCGAAACGTGCACGCGGGCGAGCCCACGCCGGCGCCCGGGTGTCGCGACCGAGCACTGCCGTGCGGCAAACACCCGGCGAAGCATGCACGCCGGCGAGCAACCGCACGGCAGGCCTCGGGCCGTGGCCGGCGGTCGCCCGGGCGCGCAACCACCGCCGAGCAGGGCCGCCACCGAGTACGCCGCCGACCGGCCGGGCCCGGCCCGGAGATAGGACAAAAGCGCCCGCCGGGCAGCACAACGGCCCCCGCCGCCCGGAGGCGGCAGGGGCCTGTGCTCAGTTCTGGTCCAGCTCGTACCGCTCCGCTCGGCGAGACGCCCATCGGGCCACTCGCGTCCAGCGGCGTACGGCACGCGCGCTACCTCGGGCCCGCTGGGCGCGGACCCCCTCTTCCAGATCCCGTATTCGGGCCCTGGACAGTTCTTCGTAAAGCAACATCTCGCTGATCTCCTCGATCTCGGTCTTCGTCAACTGCAGCTGCGGACCGCACATTCGCGCTTCGTGGTCCTTCGTGGTGACCGGTTCGACGCTCATGCGGCGGCGCTCCGGTGGTCGCCGCGGGCCTTGGCCGCGGCGGGGTCGACGGCAGCGTTCTTGCGCGGGCGGCCACGGGGCCGCTTGCGCGCGATCACGACACCGCGCTCGAAGATCTCGCCGCCCCAGACGCCCCACGGCTCACGCCGGGCCAGCGCACCGGCCAGGCAGGCCTCGCGCACCGGGCAGTCGGTGCACTGCGCCTTCGCGCGCTCGAGCTCGGCCGGGGACTCGGCGAACCACAGGTCCGCGTCGCCCGAACGGCAGGGCAGAGCCGCGTCCGGCACGGCGATGGGGTCGAGCAGGTCGGCGAATATTGCCTCACCCGAGGTGTAGGCGATGGCCGAAGACATGGCAGTTCCTCCTTGTGTCGTACGGGTTTTCGGTTGGGAGATGGAGCTGGGCAATGCTGTTCCTCTTGGGTTGTGCAGCCAAAAACACGAAGGCCGCGGATCCGGGTTTTCCGGTTCCGCGGCCTTCGTGAGCCTCTAGTCCTGACTAGGTCAGGAACTTCGCTCCCGTAGCGACAACGGAACACGGAACTGCTTGATGGTCGGCAGATCGGCCTGCGGGTACGAGGCGAGAACGCCCTGCGTCCCGAAGACGACGTCACCGGTGGCCCAACGCCGCTCGACGCGACGCATGCCACGGACCTCGTGCGCGCTCACGGACACATCGATGCCCGGGCGCTGAGCAGCCGCGACTTCCGCGGCGCAGGACAGACGGGTGCCCGGATTCGTGAGCGTCATGGTGTTGATCATTTCACCGGCACCTCCTTCTGTACTCTGCACACACGGCCGCCGAGCGGCGCTGTCACGTGGATCCCCAGCCGAGCCCTTCGGGCTCGGTACTGGCAGGTTATTGCTCCCCACCACACCGGGGCAACTCAATTAACCGGAAAATCCTCGAAGATACGAAGATCGCCCCTGAGCAGCGGGTTCGCCGCGTCGATCATGGCTCGGACGCGGTCAACACCGCATCGCCGCAACACCGCCGCACGAGTGACGCGGACGCGATCGCCCGGTCGAGTCGGCCCGCCCGAGCTACGACACCCGAGGCCGGCCCGGCCGAGACCGGGCCGTACCAAAGGTGATCAAGCCGCGTCGCTACTCCGCTGACGCCCGCACCACGCCGAGGATCTCCGTGCCGAACCGCTCGAGCTTGGTCGCACCGATCCCCGAGATCGACACCAGCGCCGCCTCGTCCATCGGGCGCTGCTCGGCGATGGCCATCAGCGTCGCGTCGGTGAACACGACGAACGCCGGCACCTTCAGCTCGCGGGCCCGATCGCCGCGCCAGGACTTCAGGCGCTCCAGCAACCCTTCGTCCACCGTCGACGGGCACTTCCCGCAGCGGCCCAGCTTGACCTCGAGGGTCTCCAGCAGCGGCCCGCCGCAGACGCGGCAGCGCGTCTTGATCGGCGTCGCCGGCTTCTGCTGGCTGCGCGCGGCCCGGGCGGCCGGGTGATCCTCCGGGATCAGGCCGTAGAGGAAACGGCTGCGACGCCGGTTGCGCCGACCGCCCGGTGTGCGGGCCAGCGCCCACGACAGCCAGAGGTGCTCGCGGGCCCGCGTCACGCCGACGTAGAACAGCCGCCGCTCCTCCTCGATCGCCGCTTCGTCGTCGCCGGCGTGGAGGATCGGCATCGTCCCCTCGGCGAGCCCGACGAGGAACACCGCGTCCCACTCCAGGCCCTTCGCCGCGTGCAGCGACGCCAGCGTCACGCCCTCGACCGTCGGCGGGTGCTGGGCCGCCGCGCGCTGGTCCAGCTCGGCGTTGAAGCGGGGCAGGTCCGCGTCCTCGACCGTCGCCGACAGCTCCTCGGCCAGCTCGACGATCGCCAGGAGCGCGTCCCAGCGCTCCTTGGCCGCGCCGCCCGCCGGCGGCGACTCGGTGAGCCCGACGCGGGCGAGCACCGACCGCACCGTCGTGACCAGGTCGGAGCTGCCGTCGCCGCTCGCGGCCCGCAGCGCCGACATCGCCTGCCGGACCTCGGTCCGGTTGAAGAACCGCTCGCCGCCGCGGACCAGGTACGGGACGCCGGCCGCGGTCAGCGCCGACTCGTACGCCTCCGACTGCGCGTTCACCCGGTACAGCACCGCGATCTCGCTCGCCGCGACGCCGCCGTCCAGCAGCTCGCGCACCCGCCCGGCGACGGCCTCGGCCTCGACCGCCTCGTCGTCGAACTCGGCGAAACGCGGCTCCGGGCCCGGCGGCCGCTGGCCGATCAGCTTCAGCCGCGAGCCCGCCGGCCGCCCGCGCGCGGCACCGATGACCCGGTTCGCCAGCGAGACGACCTCGGGCGTCGACCGGTAGTCGCGCTCGAGCCGGACGACGGTCGCGTCCGGGTAGCGCCGCGTGAACTCCAGCAGCGACTTCGGCGACGCGCCGCCGAAGGAGTAGATGGTCTGGTTGGCGTCGCCGACGACGGTCAGGTCGTCACGGCCGCCGAGCCAGGCGTCGAGCAGGCGCTGCTGCAGGGGCGTGACGTCCTGGTACTCGTCGACGACGAAGCAGCGGTAGCGGTCGCGGAACTCCTCGGCGACGACGCCGTGCTCCTCGAGCACCGCCGTCGTGTGCAGCAGGAGGTCGTCGAAGTCGAGCACCTGCGCGGCGTTCTTCAGTTCTTCGTAGGTGCGGTACACCTCGGCGACCTGCGCCGCCGGCGCCGGGATGTCGCGCTGGGTGCGCGCGGTGACGGCCGGGTAGTCGTCCGGGCTGATCAGCGACGCCTTCGCCCACTCGATCTCGCTCGCCAGGTCGCGCAGGACCTCGGTCTCGGTGCCGAGCTTGGCCCGGGTCGCGGCCTGGCCGACGTAGCGGAACTTGTTCTCCAGCAGGTCCCACGGCCGGTCGCCGACCACGCGCGGCCAGAAGTAGCGCAGCTGGCGGCGGGCGGCGGCGTGGAAGGTCAGGGCCTGCGCGGCTTCGACGCCGAGGCCGCGCAATCGCGTCCGCATCTCCCCCGCGGCCCGCGTCGTGAACGTGACGGCGAGCACCTGACCAGGGGAAACGTGCCCGGATCGGACGAGGTGGGCGATCCGGTGGGTGATCGTGCGGGTCTTGCCCGTGCCGGCCCCGGCGAGCACGCAGACCGGCCCCCGCGGGGCACTGGCGGCGGCGCGTTGCTCGGGGTCGAGACCATCGAGCAAACGGTTCAGGCTCTTGGGGGAAAGTACGCCGGTCACGTCCGGCATCCTCGCAGAGGGGGACGGGGAATCGGGGCAGGGGCACGCGGCCGTATCCTGGTCTGATGGCGGGACAGCAGGACAAGGAAGCGGCCAAGCAGGCCAAGAAGGCGAAGCGCGCGGCGAGCAAGGCCCGCCGTGGCCAGCTCTTCGAGGCCTTCAAGATGCAGCGCAAGGAAGACCCGTGGCTCATCCCGTGGATGGTCGGGTCGATCGTCGTCGTCGCCGGCGTGGCGTTCGGGATCGGGTTCTTCTTCGACTCGCAGTGGGTGCTGCTGCCGCTGGGCCTGGTGCTCGGCGCCCTGCTCGCCATGATCATCTTCGGCCGGCGCGTCCAGAAGACGGTCTACTCGAAGGCCGACGGCCAGCCCGGCGCCGCGGCGTGGGCGCTGGAGAACCTCCGCGGCAAGTGGAAGGTGACGCCGACCGTCGCGGCGACGACGCAGCTCGACGCCGTGCACCGCGTGCTGGGCGGCCCGGGTGTGGTGCTCGTCGCGGAGGGCGCGCAGCACCGCGTCAAGACGCTGCTCGCGCAGGAGAAGAAGCGCGTCTCCCGCCTGGTCGGTGACACGCCGATCTACGACGTGACGATCGGCCACGAAGACGGCCAGATCCCGCTGAAGAAGCTCCAGGGCTTCCTGATGAAGCTGCCGCGCAACCTCAAGCCGGCCCAGGTCGACGCGCTGGAGGCGAAGCTGGCGGCGCTCGGCAACCGCGGCGCGGCGATGCCGAAGGGCCCGATGCCGGCCGGCGCGAAGATGCGCAACGTCCAGCGCACGATCCGCCGTCGCTGACCCGTACCGACGACGAAGGCCCCGTCCTCGAGGACGGGGCCTTTCTCGCGGGTGCGGTCAGCGCATCCGGATGACGACGGTGCCGGTCAGGCGGTCGAGCCAGCTGCGGCCGTCGGCGTTGCGGACCGCCGCCGGGATGATCACGAACGTCAGCACCGCCCGGACCAGCGCGCGCGGCGGCCCGACCAGCGCGGCGCCATCGAGCCGGGCGACGCGGACGCCGACGGCGGCCATCCCGGGCGTGAACCCGAAGAAGCCGGCCGACACGACGGAGATCACCGCCCACACGCCGCCGGACCAGAGGTTGAAGTTCTGCATCGCGACCGGGTCCTGCAGGCTGGGGTGCAGGAAGATGGCCGTGACCAGGGCCGCGATGACGAGGTCGACGATCAGCCCGAGCAGCCGCGCACCCCCGCTCGCCGCCGAGCCCACGCCCGATTCGGGCAAACCGAACTTCTCGCCCGGCCACCGCGACTCGTGCTGATCAGCGTCCTGCCGGCCCTCGCCGGTGCCGGGCAGCCATTCACCGGTCCATCTCGCCACCCATCCAGGGTATGCCGGTGGCGCGGACCACATCCGCCCTGGTCGGATAGCCGGTATCCACCCACCCGTTAACACCCGCGAAACATACGGGTGACGGTCGGGCAACACCGCCCTCTTAGCGTGAGCCGAAGAGAGCACTGCCGAACGAGCTCGAACGAGAAGGAGTCACCGAGGGTGCCCACTACTCCAGACGACATCCAGCGCCTCATCGCCGACGAGGACGTCGAGGTCATCGACGTCCAGTTCTGCGACCTGCCCGGCGTGATGCAGCACTTCACGGTCCCCGCGAAGGCCTTCACCGAAGAGGCCTACGAAGAGGGTCTCGCGTTCGACGGCTCCTCGGTGCGCGGCTTCCAGTCCATCCACGAGTCCGACATGCTCCTGCTGCCGGACGCGGCGACCGCGCGGATCGACCCGTTCCGCAAGGCGAAGACGCTCGCGCTCAACTTCTTCGTGCACGACCCGTTCACCCGTGAGGCGTACAGCCGCGACCCGCGCAACATCGCGCGCAAGGCCGAGCAGTACATCTCCGAGTACGGCGTCGCCGACAACGTCTACTTCGGCCCCGAAGCCGAGTTCTACATCTTCGACTCGGTCCGCTTCGACTCCGCCGAGCACGCCTCGTTCCACGAGATCGACTCGGTCGAGGGCTGGTGGAACACCGGCACCGACGAGGTCGGCGGCAACCAGGGCTACAAGACGAAGTTCAAGGGCGGCTACTTCCCCGTCCCGCCGGTCGACCACTTCGCCGACCTGCGCGACGACATCGTCCGCAACCTGACGAACACCGGTTTCGAGATCGAGCGCGCGCACCACGAGGTGGGCACCGCCGGCCAGACCGAGATCAACTACAAGTTCAACACGCTGCTGCACGCCGCGGACGACCTGCAGCTGTTCAAGTACATCGTGAAGAACACGGTGTTCGCGGCGGGCAAGACCGCGACGTTCATGCCGAAGCCGCTCGCCGGCGACAACGGCTCGGGCATGCACTGCCACCAGTCGCTGTGGAAGGACGGCCAGCCGCTGTTCCACGACGAGTCGGGCTACGCCGGCCTGTCGGACACCGCGCGCCACTACATCGGCGGCCTGCTCAAGCACGCGCCGAGCCTGCTGGCCTTCACGAACCCGACGGTGAACTCCTACCACCGTCTGGTGCCGGGCTTCGAGGCGCCGGTTTCGCTGGTCTACTCGCAGCGCAACCGCTCGGCCTGCGTCCGCATCCCGATCACGGGCAACAACCCGAAGGCGAAGCGCGCCGAGTTCCGCTGCCCGGACTCTTCGGGCAACCCGTACCTGGCGTTCTCGGCGATGATGATGGCCGGGCTCGACGGCATCAAGAACAAGATCGAGCCGGCGGACCCGATCGACAAGGACCTCTACGAGCTCCCGCCCGAGGAGGCCAAGAACGTCAAGCTGGTCCCGGGCGACCTCGGCACGGTGCTGGACACCCTCGAGGCCGACCACGACTACCTCCTCGAGGGCGGCGTCTTCACGCCGGACGTGATCGAGACGTGGATCTCCTTCAAGCGCGAGAACGAGATCGACCCGCTGCGGCTTCGCCCGCACCCGTACGAGTTCGCCCTGTACTACGACGTGTGATCCGCTGACGCGTCCCTTGGGCACGCCGGCGGCGAGGAGCGAAGAGCCCTCGTCGCCGGCGTTTCTCGTTTCAGGACGGGCGCAGGTCCAGCCACATGATGCGCAGGCCGACGTCGCCGTGGACCGGGTGGCGGAACGCTCCCGGGGCCACGCCCAGGGTCGTGAAGCCGAGGCTCTCGTAGAGGCGGATCGCCGTCTCGTTGGTGTCCACCACCGCGTTGAACTGGATCGCCGCGAAGTCTGCCTCGCGCGCCCACGTGATCATGTCCGTCGCCAGCGCCCGGCCCACTCCCCGGCCACGAGCCGAAGCCGCGACCATCAGGCTTCCCGAGGCCACGTGGCTCCCCGGGCCGGGACGGTTCGCGTACATGTTCGCCGTCCCCAGCACCCGGTCGCCGTCGGCCGCGACGACCACCCGGGCCGGCGCGGGCAGGGGCCAGCCGCGGCGAGCCTCGTCCTCGGTCATCTCCGGGTCGTACGGGAACGTCTGCTGCTCCGTGACGACGTCGTGGACGATCGGCCAGATGCCCGGCCAGTCGGCGGGACCGGCCGGGCGGATCTCCACCCTCAGCCTTCCGAGGTCGACAGCAGCTTCAGATTCGCGCCCGCGTCGACGAACCGGCCGCGCGGGTCCGCCACCAGCTTGCGGACTTCCAGGTCCATCAGGCCCAGCGTGCAGGTGATCTCCGCGGCCAGGGTGCCGTCGAGCTTGTAGATGTTCGAGTCCATCGAGAACGTCTTGCCGCTGCCGAACTTGACGTCGCACGTCACGTCGACCTCGTCGCCCGCGCGCAGCTCGCGGCGGAACACGATGTGGGACTCCAGCAGCACCGACGCGACGTTGCCCAGCCCCGCCATCGCGCCCGCCTGCTCCAGCAGCTCCAGTCTCGAAACCTCGCCGTACGAGTGGTAGACGGCGTGGTTGAGGTGGCCCAGGGTGTCCAGCTCGTAGTGCCGGACCTTGATCCGGGTCCGGAACGGCTCGCGTTCAGTCACCAGCCCACTGTAGGTCAGGCCTCGTAGAACAGGTGCTCGACCACCGTGTGCGCCCGCCGGGTGATGCGGCGGTAGGTGTCCAGGAACTCGCCGGGGTCGTCGGCCGCCGACTGGCCCAGCACCCGGGCCACCGCCACCAGGTCGCGGCCCGATCCCGGGACCTCGTCGACCGCCTTGCCGCGCACGAGCATCCCCGCGTTGCGCACCCTCGTCGCCAGCAGCCACGCCTCCCGCAGCGAGTCCGCTTCGGACTGTTCGGCCAGGCCCGCTTCCGGCAACCGGGCCAGCGCGTCCAGCGTCGACGTCGTCCGCAACCCCGGAACAGTGTGCGCGTGCTGCAACTGCAGCAGCTGGACCGTCCATTCGACGTCGGCGAGGCCGCCGCGGCCGAGTTTCGTGTGGCGCGTCGGGTCGGCTCCGCGAGGCATCCGCTCGGTCTCCACGCGCGCCTTGATGCGGCGGATCTCGCGCGCCTTCGTCCCGTCCAGGCCACCTTCGGGGTAGCGGATCGGGTCGATCATCGCGATGAAGCGCTCGCCGAGGTCGTCGTCGCCCGCGACGAACCTCGCGCGCAGCAGCGCCTGCGCTTCCCACACCTCGCCCCAGCGCGCGTAGTACGTGCGGTACGACTCCAGCGTCCGGACCAGCGGCCCGCTCCGCCCTTCCGGCCTCAGGTCGGCGTCTACCTCCAGCGCCGGGTCCGAACTCGGCGCGCCGAGCATCTTCCGGACCGTCTCCGCGACCGACGAAGCGAACTTCACCGCATCGGCGTCCGAGACCCCTTCGGACGGCTCGCACACGAAGAGCACGTCGGCGTCGGAGCCGTAGCCGAGTTCGGCGCCGCCGAGGCGGCCCATCCCGATCACGGCGATGCGCGCCGGCGTGCGACCCAGCTCCGCCTGGCGCTGCCGGAACGCCGCGGCCAGCGCGCCCTGCAGCACCGCCACCCACACGCTGGACAGCGCTTCGCACACCGCGGGCACGTCGAGCAGGCCGAGCAGGTCGGCGCACGCGATCCGCAGGATTTCGTGCCGCCGCAGCGAACGCGCGGCCGCGACGGCGGCGTTCAACCCGGGCTGACGCCGGACGGCGGCCCGCAGCGACGTCGCCACCTCGGCGGGCGCGCGGCCCAGCAGCCGGGCCGGGTCGCCGAGCAGGCGCAGCACCTCCGGCGCGCGCACGAGCAGGTCCGGCACCAGCCGGGACGTGCCGAGCAGGGCGGCCAGGTTCTCGACGACCGTGCCCTCGTCGCGCAGGACCCGCAGGTACCACGGCGTGTCTTCGAGTGCCTCGGACACCTTCCGGTACGACAGCAGCCCGCCGTCGGGGTCGGGGGTGTCGGCCAGGAGGTCGAGCAGCACCGGCAGCAGCGCCTGCTGGATCGCGGCGCGGCGCGAGACGCCGGAGGTGAGGGCCTTGATGTGCTGGAGCGCGCCGTCGGGGGCGGTGTAGCCGAGTGCGGCCAGCCGGCTGGCGGCTTGTTTCGTGGTCAGGCGCAGCGCTTCGGTCGGCACGTTCGCGACGGACTGCAGCAGCGGCCGGTAGAAGATCTTTTCGTGCAGGCGCCGGATGCCCTTGCCGTGCTTGCGGAACTCGGCCAGCAGCGAGTCGCCCTGGCTCTTGCCGCCGCTCGCCTTGATCCCGCTGGCCCGCGCCAGGATCCGCAGCTCGTCGGTGTCCGACGTCGCGGGGAACAGGTGCGTCCGGCGCAACCGCCGCAGCTGCAGCCGGTGCTCGATCATCCGCAGGAACTCGTACGACGCGCCCAGCTCGGCCGCGTCCTGGCGGCCGACGTAGCCGCCTTCGCCGAGCGCGGCGAGCGCGTCCATCGTGGACGGCGAACGCAGGTCGGCGTCGACGCGGCCGTGCACCAGTTGCAGCAGCTGCACCGCGAACTCGACGTCCCGCAGCCCGCCGCGGCCCAGCTTGAGCTCGCGTTCGGCGTGTTCGGACGGCACGTGCCCCTCGACGCGGCGGCGCATCTGCTGCACCTCGCCGACGAAGTTGTCGCGGTCGGCCGCCGACCACACCAGCGGCGCGACCATCTCGGCGTACTGCTGCCCCAGCTCGGCGTCGCCCGCCACCGGGCGAGCCTTGAGCAGCGCCTGGAACTCCCAGGTCTTGGCCCACTTCTGGTAGTAGCCCTGGTGACTCTCCAGCGTCCGGACGAGCGCGCCGGCCTTGCCTTCGGGGCGCAGCGCGGCGTCGACCTCGAAGCACGCCTTCCCGACGATCCGCATGGTCGTGCTGGCCAGCCGCGTGGCGACGCCGAGGTCGTCGGAGCCGACGAAGATGACGTCGACGTCGCTGACGTAGTTGAGTTCCCGGCCGCCGCACTTGCCCATGGCGATGATCGCCAGGCTGCCCTCGGCGGACGCACCGACCTCGGCTTCCGCGACGACGAGCCCGGCGGCGAGCGCGGCCTCGGCCAGCTCGGTCAGCTGCGCCGCGACCTCGGCGTAGTTCGGGTGCTCGAGCCCGGCCTCGACGAGGTGGCCCAGGTCCGCGGCGGCGATGCCGAGCAACTGGCCGCGGTAGGCGACCTTGAGGGCCTGCTCGGCTTCGAGCCCGGTGACCACCGAACCGTCGTCACGCACGAGCGACGTCCGCAGGTTTTCCCGGTAGCACTCGGAGTCCGTGCACTTGTCGCCGGTGAGCGACTGCCACTGCTCCGGGTTCGCGGCGACGAAGTCGGCGAGCGCGCTCGACGTCCCGAGCACGCTGAGGAAGCGGCCGCGGAGGGTGCGATGGGCCCGCAGCTGTTCTTCGAGCCGGGTCCACTCACCCTCGTCGGCCTCGCGGATCCGGTCGATCCCGCGCAGCGCGAGGTCCGGGTCCGCGGTCCGGGACAACGCCGCGAGCACGTCGGCGGCGGCCTCGACGGGGCCCGCGTCGTCCCACCAGCCGGCCGCGCGCAACTGACCCTCGGCACGGGAATCGGTGAAGCCGTACCTCGCCGCCGAAGCGGTCGATCGCGCGCGGTCTGCCATCACGACCACCGTATCCCGCGAAACTCGGCTCAGGCGGCGAGCCGGCCCGGTTCGGTCCCGGCGGGTGTCGGCTCGGGGACCTGGAAGCTGTGCGCCGTGACGGGGTGGCGTCGCGACAGGAGGTAAATGCCGAGGCCGACGCCGATCCCGACGACGCCGACGGCGATGGTGCCCGCGGTGCCGAGCGAGGCGATCTTGCCGGACACCGCGCCGACGATCGCGGCGGCGGGCAGCGTGAACAGCCACGCGATGACCATCCGGCCCGCCATCCGCCAGCGCACCGGCGCCTCCCGGCGGCCGACGCCGGAGCCGATGATCCCGCCGGAGCACACGTGCGTCGTCGACAGCGGGAAGCCCAGCCGCGACGAGATCAGGATGACCAGCGCCGAGCTCGTCTGCGCGGCGAAACCCTGCGGACCCTCGATGTCCGTGAGGCCCTTGCCGAGGGTGTGGGTGATCCGCCAGCCGCCGAGGTAGGTACCCGCCGCGAGGGCGCAGGCGGCGCTGATGATCACCCAGACGGGTGGCGACGCGCCCGCCGGCAGGCTGCCTGCGGTGACGAGCGTGAGCGTGATGACGCCCATCGTCTTCTGCGCGTCGTTGGTGCCGTGGGCGAGCGAGACGAGCGACGCCGAGACGACCTGGCCGACCTTGAACCCACGCGTGGCCGGGCGGCCGCGGACGAGGAAGCGGTAGACGAAGTACGTCGCGATCATCGCCACGACACCGGCGATCACCGGGCTCGCGGCCGCCGGGATCAGGACCTTCTCGACGATCTTTCCGAAGTGGACCGAGTCGGTGCCCGCCGAAACCCAGGTGGCGCCGATCAGGCCGCCGAACAGGGCGTGCGACGAGCTCGACGGCAGGCCGACGAACCACGTCACGAGGTTCCAGACGATCGCGCCGATCAGCCCGCCGAAGACGATCGACGGGCCGATCTTCGTGTCGTCCACCAGGCCGCTGGAGATCGTCTTGGCGACCTCCACCGACAGGAACGCGCCGACCAGGTTCAGCACCGCGGAGATCGCGACGGCCACGCGGGGCTTGAGAGCCCCGGTGGCGATCGACGTCGCCATCGAGTTCGCGGTGTCGTGGAACCCGTTCGTGAAATCGAAAACCAAGGCCGTGACGACGACGAGCACGACCAGCAACGAGGGTTCCACCCCGACCTCCGAACCCTTGTGGGACTCCTTCCGCAAGGTACCTGAAGGGTGACGCCTGGCGTTAACAGGATGTTGCTTATCGTGACCCTTGCCGTTAAGCCAGCGGTAACGAGCGCTGACTGTCGGCGGCGGGCTCGAGCTCTCCGGCGGCCAACCGGACGAACCGTTGCGCGAACGGGCGCCAGGTTTCCTCGATGTCGTGGTGCACGGTGATCAACGCGTCGTGCTCGAGTGAGCCCGGACGGGCGAATTCCGCCATCTCGGGCTCGTCGGCGGCCCAGCTCTCGACGACAAGGGGCGTCGTCTCGATGTGGAACTGGACACCGTAGACACAACGGTTGAACCGGAAAGCCTGGTTTTGGTACAGCGGCGCGGAAGCGAGCAGCTCGGCGCCGGGCGGGAGCCGGGTGATCGCGTCGTTGTGGAACTGCAGGACGTCCTGCATGAGCGGCATCTCGGCGAAGAGCGGATCGGTCCACGCCGCGTCCTTCTTGGAGACGAGGTGCGGACCGACCTCGGGCCCGTCCCGCCCGACCTCGACGCGCCCGCCGGTCGCGACGGTCAGCAGCTGGGCGCCGAGGCAAATACCCAGCGTCGGGATCCTCTTCGTCGCCGCTTTCGCCAGCAGGCGCCGCACGTCGAAGAGCCAAGGGTGTTTCGCGTCGTCCTCCGCGGCCATGCCGCCGCCGAGGCAGACGACGCCCCGGTAGGCGTCGACGTCGTCGGGGAGGTCGTCCTTCGGCGGCAGCCGGACGTCGAGCTCCGCGCCGGCGTCGGTGAGCCAGTCGCCGAGGGGGCCGAGCGGGTCCGACGCGTCCGGCTGGATGATGAGCAGTCGTGTCACGTCTTCCAGGGTAGGTGCGTCAGCAGGCGCACCGGATCCCGCCTGGTTCACCTTGGATCGGGTAACCGGCGGCGATCCAGGCGGTGATGCCGCCGGAGAGCCGTTTCACCTTGAACCCGAGTTCGGCGAGCTTGAGGGCGCCTTTGGTGGCGGCGTTGCAGTTGCTGCTCTCGCAGTAGCAGACGTAGACGATCTGCTTGTCGAGGTGAGCCGTGGTCTCGGCCGTCATGTCCCGGTAGGGCAGGTTGATGGCGCCGGGAATGCGAGCTTGGGCGTAGGTCTCCCTCGGCGCGCGTCTCGACGATGACGTAGCCGTCGGTACGGCCGGCCTCGAGGTCCCGGACGAGATCGTCCGGATCGACCTCGAAGGCGAGTTCGGCACCGAAGTACTGCGTGGCGGCTTCGGGCGCCGGGGCGGGGACAGTGAGCGTGCGTGCGGTGGTCATGCCTTGAATCCTGCTGGCTTCAAGGGGCCGGACACAGGGCAGAATCGGCGTGGAAGCCCGGGCAGGCCGGGGATTTCCCGGTTCTGGCCCCGCTCACCTTGGGAGAATCACGGTGGACCTCGACGACGTCGACTGGCACCTGCTGGAGCTCCTCCAGGAGGACGGCCGGCTCAGCTTTTCGGAGCTGGGCCGACGGGTGTCGCTGTCAGGCTCGGCGGTGACGGAGCGGGTGCGCCGTCTCGAGGAGCGCGGAGTCATCACGGGCTACGCGGCTCGCGTCAACACGACGAAGCTGGGACTGCCGATCGAGGCGATGGTGCGGGCCCGGGTGCGGAGTCTGGACACCCCGCGGTTCCGGACGGCGGTGTTGCCGCTGCCGCAGGTCGTTTCGGCGGACCACGTCACCGGGGAGGAGTGCTGGATCCTGCGGGTGCTGTGCCGGGACACCGCGGAGCTGGAGGCGTTGGTCGAGAAGGTGCAGCGGTACGGGGAGACGACGACGTCGCTGGTGTTGTCGAGCCCGCTGCGGAGCCGGCCGGTGCCGCGGCCGCCCCCGGTTTGAGGGTTCGCAGGTGATCCGGGAGGCATCACGCGTGTCTCGAGGGGCATCACGTGTGATTGGAGGGGCATCACGTCGCGCCGGCCGGGCCGGCGGTGGCGCTCCCGCGGCCGGCGCTCGCGTGAGTCGGGCCGTCAGTCGCGTGATTCGGGCCAGTGCTGGTGTGATCCCGGTCGTCAGTCGCGTGATCAGGGACGTGACTCGCGTGATTGAAAACCGAACTCGCGTGATTGGAGGCGGAACTCGCGGGCCTGGGGGTCGGGGAGAGTGGATGCGGACATGAGAAAGACCCCGGGAGAACCATGAGTTCTCAACCGGGGCCTATCCCAACGTAAGTTCGGCGGTGTCCTACTCTCCCACAACCCTTCGGTTGCAGTACCATCGGCGCTATCAGGCTTAGCTTCCGGGTTCGGAATGGGACCGGGCGTTTCCCTGACGCTAAAACCACCGAAACACTACGAAACAACACACTGCTCAACAAACAACAGCCGTGTGGTGTTTCAGAACCGTAGAGTGGATGCGTAACACCTTCGTAGACAAGTCCTCGGCCTATTAGTACCAGTCAACTCGACAACACATTAC
>NZ_JBFBAG010000049.1:52492-86487 GCF_040682155.1 Amycolatopsis sp. NPDC051371 | reverse complement strand
GCCCGGTCCCATTCCGAACCCGGAAGCTAAGCCTGATAGCGCCGATGGTACTGCAACCGAAGGGTTGTGGGAGAGTAGGACACCGCCGAACTTACTTGGAAGAGGGCCTGGGCCCGGTTGAGACGCAAGTCTCCCGACCCGGGCCCTTTTTCATGTCCAGTGACGGCCCGGATCACGCGAGTTCCGTCCCCAGTCACGCGAGTCACGTCCCCAGTCACGCGACTGACGGCTCGAATCACGCGAGTGCCGGCCGCGGGAGCGCCACCGCCGGCCCGGCCGGCGAGTGATGCCCCTCCAATCACACGCGATGCCCCCGGAGACACACGTGATGCCTCTCGGCGCACGCGAGCCGACCTTCCAGGTACGCGAACCGACCCTCTGGGTATGCCGGCCGACTGGTCAGGTACGCGTCGACCGCTCGAGCGAACCTCGCCGGCGTGCTCAGGCACGGGACTCGCGTGATCGAAGCCGGATCTCGCGTGATTGAACACGGATCTCGCGTGATTGGAGGCGGAACTCGCGTGATTGCGGGGGCATCGGGTGTGACTGGAGTGGCATCACTCGTGATGGGGAGGGCATCACGAGTGGTTGGAGGGGCGACTCGCGTAGCTGGGCCGTCGGCTCGCGTACCTGGAGGGGCGGACATAGAGAAGGGGGGCCGGGAGCGGAGCTCCCGGCCCCCCTGGGGCAAAGGCAGAGTGGGTTACTTCAGGGCTGAGCCGGCCTGCCAGTCGGCCCAGGACTTGGACCAGTCGCCGTACAGGTCCCACACCGGGAGCTGCGGGCCCCCGGAGTTCGTCACCTCGACGACGTCACCCAGGCCCATGTTCTGGAAGAACCACTGGGCGTTCGCGCCGTTCAGGTTGATGCAGCCGTGCGACACGTTCGAACTTCCCTGCTGTCCCACGCTGTTCGGGTTCTCGTGGACGAACTCGCCGTCGTTGGAGATCCGCTCCGAGAACTTCTCGTTCGAGCGGTACGCCTTCGGGTCCGGCGGGCAGACGCCGTACGTGCACGAGTCCATCGTGTAGTTCGCCTGCTTGTCCGAAATGATGTGCGCGCCCAGGTGGGTCGGCGTCGCGTCCTTGCCCATCGAGATCGGCATGGACTTCACCATGGCGCCGTTGTGGAAGATCTGCATCTGCTCGGTGTTCCCGTCCGCCTTCGCGATCCAGGAATCGTGCACCTTGTACGTCTCCGTGCGGTCCTCCGCGCCGAAGACGCCGTTGCCGAAGTCGACGCCGTAGATCTTGGCCGACACCTTGAGCGTCGTGCCGGCCTTCCAGTACTCCTTCGGCCGGTAGTGGACGTTCGAGTCGTCGATCCAGTACCAGCTGCCCTCCTGCTTCGGCGTCGACTCCACCGTCAGGGCCTTCTCCACCGCCGCCTTGTTCTTCACGGCGATCTTCCCGAAGCTGAACACGATCGGCTGCCCGACGCCGACGCCCGTGCTCGCCACCGCGGACGGCGCCGGAATCAGGTTGGCGTTCGCCTGCTTCTTCGGCGCGAGCGTGCTGATCTGGTTGTCCTGCTCGACCGGCTTCCCGTCGGCGCCCTGGGCGTGCGCGACGATCTTGTACGTCGCCCCGTAGCCGAGCGGCTCGGTCGACGTCCAGCTGGCTCCGTCGGCCGCGAGCTTGCCGCCGACCTTGGTCCCCTTCGCGGTGTTGGTCACCGTGACGTCGAGGAGCTTCCCGTTGGCGGCCTTGACGACGACGGGTGTCGCCGGGCTCACCCCCGTGCCGCCCGCGGGCTCGAACGACACCGCGACCGGGGTCGCGGCGGCCGACGCGGAACCGGATACGGGCGCCCCACCGCCGGGTGAGCCGCCGTCGTCACCGGACGAGCAGGCGGAAACCAGCAGTGCTCCGGCGAGGATTCCGGCCACCGAAAGTAAAATCTTCTTGGGGGGCATATTGTCTCTTTTTGGGGAATTGGGGTCGGCGGGCATTCGTCATCAAAACTACGCGATAGCGATGACGTTCTTCCGGGCGGATCGGTGCATCGGCGTGACGCGGATCACGTGACAACGAGGCCCGGAGCCCCGTAAAGTCCCGGCCCGCTCACCGAGATCCCGTCGAGGAACTCCCGCGCGGCCGAGTACGCCTCTTCCGCCAGTGCTTCGGTGTGCCCGAAATCGAGCGGGTTCACACGTACCGGCGCCGGCCCGGGCAGGTACACCACCGGCACCTGCGCGGCCGCCACCGGCGCTTCCAGCACAGCCTGGTTCCGCATGGAGATCATCGCGGTGAACATCATCACCTCGGCGAACGTCCGCGGCGCTTCCGGCAGTTTCCCCGGGAACGCGCAGTCGAGCACCACCAACGACTTCGCGCCCATCGCCAGCGCTTGGCGCATCGGCACGTTCGCGACGAGCCCGCCGTCGTAGAGCAGCCGCCCCTCGTACTCGACCGGCGGAAAGATCCCGGGGATCGCGCAGCTGGCCAGCAACGGCGCAAGGAGCGGCCCGGAGCGGATCAGCAGCGGCTCGGCGGTGTCGACCTGCGTGGTGACGACGCCGAGCGGCAGCGCCAGATCCTCGAAGCGGGTTTCGGCGCCGACGTGGTCGGCGATGATCGTCGTCAGGCCGCTGTTGGGGAACAGGTGCGTCTTGCTCTGCGTCAACGTCCGGACGCGGCTCAGCACGCCGCCGGGGAACGCCTCGGCACGCGTCATGTGCGCCCAGATCCCGTGCAGGCGCGCCAAAGCGTCGTCGCCGGGCAGAGCCAGGACCGCCGCGTTGAGCGAGCCGACCGACGTGCCCGCCACCAGGTCCGGCGCGAGACCGGCCTCGGTGAGCGCGCGCAGCATGCCGACCTGCATGGCGCCGAGGCTGCCGCCCCCGCCGAAGACGAACCCGATCGGCCGGGGAAGATCCGCGAGACTCATACCGCCGAATGTAGTAAGCCCGACTTTCGCAGGTCGTGCCGCCCGGGAAGACGGCGTTAGCCTGCTGGGCGTGGCCGAGCTGGAGCTGCGGCATCTCAGGGCCGTCCGCGCCGTCGCGGACGGCGGCAGCGTGAGCCGTGCGGCCACCGTCCTCGGCGTCAGCCAGCCCGCGCTCACCGCACAGCTCAAGCGGATCGAGCGGATCCTCGGCGGCGACCTGTTCGTCCGCGGCCCCAGTGGCGTGCGCCCGACCGAGCTCGGCCGGTTCGTGCTCGCCCGCGCCGACGCGCTGCTGTCCGACATGCAGGCCCTCGTCGCCTCCGCCCGCCGGCACGGCGAAGACGGGCCGGAAACCCTGCGGATCGGGTACGTGCCGCTGCTCATCATCGGCCGGTTCATCGAGGAGCTGGGGGAGCTGGACGTCGATGTCCAGACCTACGCCGAACCGGCGTCGCTGACCCTGCTCAAGCTGCTCTCGACCGGCCGCGTCGACGTCGCGCTGCTCGAACGGTTCGACGGTACGGAGGCGCACCACTTCGCCGGCCTGACCGTCCGGACGCTCGCCACCGAGCCGATCTTCGCCGGGATCGCCGAGGGGCATCCGGCGATCCGCGACGGCGTCGTCGACCTCGCCGACCTGGCCGGCTGCGACTGGATCCTCCCGCCACCGCACGAAAACTGCGTGCGCGTCCGGTTCCTGCAGGCCTGCACGGCCGCCGGGTTCAGCCCGCGCGTGCGGCACTTCACGTCGGAGGCGGGCACCGCGGGGACGCTCATCGCGCAGGGCGCGGTCTGCCTCGCGCAGGCGGCATCGGCGCCGCCGCCGGGCCTCGTCGCGGTGCCGCTCGCGGGCGACCCCCTGTGGACGACGCTGCTGTTCGCGACCCGCGAGGACGACGCCCGCTCGCCGACGACCGACCGGGTGTTCCGGTGCGCGGAGGTCGCATATACCGCGTCACGGCAACGGAATCCGCATTTCGCGCGGTGGTGCCGCGAGTATTCGGAAAGCGCGTCTGCGCGCTAGGCGGCATAACGCCGGTGTTATCCCCGCTGGGATTACTGCCCGGCGCGGCAACGGGAGAAGCTCACGAAGTCCCCACCTATTGCCGACAAGGAGCAACGAATGCACTTCAGACGAGCAATGGCGCTCGGCGCGCTGTGCGTGGCCCTCACCGGCCTGCTCTCCCCGCCCGCGAGCGCGACCACCGAGGCGACCACGCTGTCGATCAGCCAGCTGGTCCAGGAACAGAACCAGTGGTGCTGGGCCGCGAGCGGCCTGACGATCGCCCGGTTCCTCGGCTACGGAACGAACGTCAGCCAGAACACCTTCTGCGACTACTCGCGCGGCTACCCGGCCGGTTCGCAGTGTCCCAACCAGGCCGGCGAGCTGACGTACGTCCAGCGCGGGTACCAGGCGCTCGGCCTGCGGCCCGGCACGGTGACCGGAGCGCTCAGCCTGGCTTCAGTGCAGACCGAGATCGGTGCGCGGCGCCCGGTCGAGACCGGCATCTACTGGACCGCCGGCGGCGGGCACGCCCAGGTGATCTACGGCTACGACGCGAGCGGGCTCGTCTACTACGGCGATCCGTGGCCGAGCAGCCAGCGTTACAGCGCGATGGCGCACTCGAGCTACACCCGCAACGGGCAGTTCCAGTGGGCGCAGTCCCTCTACCGGATCGGGGCGTGAGTATGAATCTCTTCCGTGGACTCGCTGTCCTGGTCGCGGGTGCGGCCCTGGTGCTCGGTTTCGGTGGGACGGCTTCGGCTTCCCAGCCTTCGCCCGGTGAAGTCGCCGCCGCGGTCAAGTCGGCGGACGCGCAGCTTTCGGCGTTCTTCGGCCAGCTCGACCGGCGGGCCGGTGTCGCGCGCTCGGACGTGGCGCAGGCGCCCGCAGTGGACGGTTCGCCTCAGCCGGTGTATTCGCTGGACCCGGCTTTCGTCGCCGGGAAGCCGGGGGCCGCGCCTGCGTCGTTCGCGTTCTACGCGGTGCGCGCTTCCGCTTCGACCGGGCGGCAGGCCACTGTGTGGGTGACGCCCGAAGCGGGCGGCTGGGCCGCGACCAACTTCACGACCGGCACCGAGGAACTGACGTACCCGGCGCAGGCTGGTAGTGACCTCGTGTTCACCGAACCGCAGGTCAACGCGTGGTACCGGGTGCGAGACGGCCGGGTGCTGGCGCTCAACGACCCGGCTCGTCAGCGGGTCGGCGAGGGTGTCACGGTGGCGGCTTATCAGCAGCTGGTGCACCGGTTGTACGGCGACAAGCTGGCTGGTTCGGCTTACCGGGCGCAGGGCAAGCTCGGCGGGTACGACCTCGCCGCGCCGGCACTCGCTCCGGCTCCGGCTCAGGCTCAGACTTTGGCGCCGGGTATCGGGTTCTGGCCGTTCGTCGCCGGTGGGGCGCTGCTGGCGCTCGGCTTGGTCGGCTGGGCCACCGGCAAGGCGGTGCGCGCCCGCCGCTGACGCCGGGAGGGTGCGGCCTGGGTTCGCCCGGGTCGCACCCTCGTGGGGTCGCGGGTCCGGCTGGTCGCTGTGGTTGCGAGCGCACCGAATGTGGCGTTGGGTGCGTGGGGCGCACCCAATGTGGCGTTGGGTGCGTGGGGCGCACCCGATGTGGCGTTGGTGCGTGAGCGGCACCCGATGTGGTCTTGGGTACGCGGGACGCACCCAATGTGGCCTTCGGTGCGTTCAACGCACCCAAGGGGCCCTTCGGTGCGTGAGACGCAACCAAGGCCGCCTTGGGGCGCGCCGGCGCGGGGCCGGGTCACTGTGAACGTCTCGAATGACTCATTCGGGACGTGGGAGGCCGCGAATGAGTCATTCGCGACGCGTCCTGGGTCGGAGCGGTCAGGAGACTCGCTCGGACTCGCGCTCCGGCGTCGCGAGGGCTTTGCGCTTCTTCAAGCGCAGCAAGAAGAACACCCCTACCGCCGCGAGCACGCCGACCACGATCAGTCCGCCCGTGTTCAGAACGCCCTCGATCCGCTTCGCTGCCTCGCCCAGAGCCGCGCCGATGCTGATGTGGACCAGGGACCAGCAGAACGCGCCCGCGGCGGCAGCGGGCAAGAAGCGGCGGAACGGCAGTCCGGACGTCCCCGCGGCTGCCGGGGTCAGCGTGCGGATCACCGGCAGGAAGCGGGCGAAGAACACCGCCCACGCACCTCGGCGCTCCAGGACCGTGGTTGCCTTGTCCCACGCGTCGAGGCCGTACTTGCGGATCAGTTTCGTCTCGCGCAGCCGGGGACCGAACCGGCGGCCGATCAGGTAGCCGAGCGCGTCGCCCGCCGTCGCGCAGAGCGTCACCACCAGCCACAGGACCAGGAAGCGGGCGACCGTGGTGGCCGTCGTCGCGGCGATGAGCAGCCCGGACTCGCCGGGAGCCACGAAACCCAGCCCGATCGTGCACTCGGCGAAGACCAGCCCGCCGGTCGCGGCGACGAGCCCCGGTTCCGGGAGTCCTTGCAACCAGCTGAGGAGGTCCGAAACCAGGGCCATGCCACCCACTTTACCGATCCTTTAAGGATGGTGGGGTGACGTGGGTCACCGAGCCAGTAGTGACGCGGCTTCCTGCGCGGCGGGGCCCGCGACGGCCAGGTGCGCCAGGTTCTCCGGCAACTCCTCGCCGCGGTGGGCCTTCGTCTGGGCGTACAGGCGTCCGGCGCGGTACGACGACCGCACCAGCGGCCCCGCCATCACACCCGCGAAACCCATCGCCTCCGCAGCCTGAGAATGCTCGACGAACTCCTCGGGCTTCACCCACCGATCCACCGGGTGGTGCCGCGGCGACGGACGCAGGTACTGCGTGATCGTCAGGATCTCGCAGCCCGCGTCGACCAAGTCCTGCATCGCCGGAGCTACCTCGTCGGGGGTCTCACCCATGCCGAGGATGAGGTTGGACTTCGTCACCAGGCCCGCTTCACGCGCGGCGGTGATGACTTCCAGCGAACGCGCGTAGCGGAAACCGGGACGGATCCGCTTGAAGATCCGCGGCACCGTCTCCACGTTGTGCGCCAACACCTCAGGCCGCGAACCGAACACCTCGGCCAGCTGCGCGGGGTCGGCGTTGAAGTCCGGGATCAACAGCTCGACACCCGTGCCAGGGTTCAAAGCGTGAATCTGCCGAACGGTCTCCGCGTACAACCACGCGCCACCATCGGGAAGGTCATCCCGGGCTACGCCGGTGATGGTCGAGTACCGCAGACCCATCGCCTGGACCGACTCCGCGACCTTCCGCGGCTCCGTCCGGTCCAGCTCAGCCGGCTTGCCGGTGTCGATCTGACAGAAGTCACACCGACGCGTGCACTGGTCCCCACCAATGAGGAACGTGGCTTCCCGGTCTTCCCAGCATTCGTAGATGTTGGGACAACCCGCCTCTTCGCAGACGGTGTGCAGACCTTCGCGACGCACGAGACCCTTGAGTTCGGTGAACTCCGGCCCCATCCGCACCCGCGTCTTGATCCACGGCGGCTTCTTCTCGATCGGCGTCTCACTGTTGCGGACTTCCAGACGCAGCAGCTTCCGGCCTTCAGGCGCAGCACTCACAGCCTCAACCGTACGCCCGTCCTGACTACGCGGGGTCGGGGGTGATGCCCGTCAACTTCGCCGTCAGGTCCCACAACGCGGACCCCAGCGGCTCGAGGCGCGCGGTGGCGAGCGTGGGCACCTGGACGGGGTAGCCGCGTAGGTTTCCGAGGCCGCGCGGAGCGAAGTATTCGCCCCCGGAGACGCCGTCGGCCGTCGCCGCGTAGAGCTGGGGGAGGGCGCCGATCCGCGGGCCCTGGGCGAAGAGGATCTCGCCGAGACGGTGGCCGCCGGCGAGCACCGAGCGGATCACCGGATTGCTGTACGAGCGCGCCATGCCGCTGCCGAGCCCGGTCGCGGTGTACCCGGGGTGGGCGGCGACGCTCAGGATTTCCGAGCCCGCCGCGCGCAGCCGGCGGTCCAGTTCGAGCGCGAACACCTGGTCGGCCAGCTTCGACTGGCCGTACGCGGCCGCGGCGTTGTAGCGGCGGTGCTCGGCGTTCGGGTCGTCGAGGTGGATGCGGGCGCCGGCGGCGGCGAGGCTCGACAACGTGACGACGCGGGCGTGCCGTCCGCCGCGCAGGGCGGGCATCAGCAGCCAGGTCAGCGCCGCGTGGCCGAGGTAGTTCGTGCCGAACTGCAGCTCGAAGCCGTCGGCCGTGCGGCCGCGGGCGGTCGCCATGACGCCGGCGTTGTTGACCAGGATGTCCAGCGCGTCGCCGGTCAGCTCGCGGGCCGACGCGGCGGCCGCGCGCACCGAGGCGAGCTCGCTCAGGTCCAGTGGGATGAGCTCGGGCTCGGCGCCCGCGGCGGCCGCTTTGACGATGTCCAGTGCCTTCGCCCCGCGTTCGGGCGAGCGGCAGGCGAGGAACACGCGGGCCCCCTTGCCCGCGAGCACCTCGGCGGTGCGCAGCCCGAGCCCCGAGTTCGCTCCGGTGACCAGCACGGTCCGGCCGGTCTGATCGGCGATGTCGGCGTCGGTCCAGCGCTCCGTCATGCGCTTACTAAACCCTGTTCACGCTGTGGGCGCGAGCAGGCGCCGCAGGTGTCCCATGACGGGACGGCGGCGAGCGGGTTCCTCACGGCTCGTGCGCAGCAACGCCTCGAGCGCGTGACCCACCTTGACGATCTCTTCGCCCGGCTCGCGCGGGTCGGCCAGCCCGGCCGTGACGGCGAGCATCCGCAGCTCGCCTTCGTGCATCCGGCGCAGCGACGCGTGCCGCTCGTACCCGCCGTCCAGCACCGCGCGCAGCGTTTCGTGCTCTTCGACGACCGTGCGCCAGGCGCGCGTGACGGCGTCGACGTGGTCGCCGAGGCCGTCGGCGTCGTCCGGGTCGGTGACCTCGGCGCGCAGCCGTCCGGTCAGCATCTGCGTCCACTTGTACTGCAGGGCCAGCAGGACGTTCTCCTCGGTGCCGAAGTGCTCTCCGGCGCCGGGGATCTCGTCGAGCGGCAGCGGCGCGCCCGGGTTGCGGGCGGCCAGGCGAACCGTGGCGTCGAGGATTTCCTGACGCCGGTAGAAGTCTGTCCAGCTCATCGTGGGGCTCCCCTTCCGTGGCCCGGGTCATACCGCGGGTCTGCGGCATACTCCCGGTACGGACCTGACGAGGCGAACATACCATGAGTATGGAGAGATCCTCCGGGCGTAAGGTTGTGAAGGTGGCGACAATGAGGTCCAGACGGCTCGACTACTCGGAGTCGACCCGCTCGGCGCTGGTCGACAGCGCGGTGGAACTGTTCACCAAACGCGGTTACGCGGGTACCTCGCTCGACGAGATCGCCAAACGCGCCCGGGTCACGAAGGGTGCGCTGTACCACCATTTCAGCGGCAAGCAGGCCCTCTTCGAAGCCGCGTTCGACCAGGTCGAAAGCCTCGTCTACGACCGCCTCGACAAGATCATGACCGGCGAAGGCTCGCCGTGGGAGCGCGCTCTCGGCGGGCTCAACGCGTTCATCCGCGCCTGCCTCGACCCGGCCTACCAGCGGATCGCCATCCACGAGGCGCCGGTCGTCATGGGCTGGGAACGCTGGCGCGAAGCCGAAGAGCGGTGCAGCTTCGGGCTGGTCCGGTCCGGCCTGCAGTCGCTGATCGACGCCGGCGAGGTCGAGCCGGTGCCGGTCGAGGTCACCGCGCGGCTGCTGTTCGGCGCGCTGTCGAGCGCGGCGACCGAGATCGCCAGCTCGCCGGACCCGAAGAAGGTCGGGGCCGAGATCGAGGACGTGATCGTCCGCATGCTGGTACGGCTGCGGCGCACGGAGCCCGACGTCTCTATAGGCTGACTTTCGTGGACTTGAGGATCTTCACCGAGCCCCAGCAAGGGGCCAGCTACGACGACCTGCTGCGCATCGCCAAGGCGACCGAAGACGCCGGCTACGACGCCTTCTTCCGCAGCGACCACTACCTGAAGATGGGCTCGGCCGACGGCCTGCCCGGCCCGACCGACGCCTGGGTCACCCTGGCCGGCCTGGCCCGGGAGACCAGCCGGATCCGGCTCGGCACGCTCGTCACCGCGGCGACGTTCCGGTACCCGGGACCGCTGGCCATCTCGGTCGCCCAGGTCGACCAGATGTCCGGCGGGCGCGTCGAGTTCGGCCTCGGCTCCGGCTGGTACGACGCCGAGCACGAGGCGTACGGCCTGACGCTGCCGCCGCTGAAGGAGCGCTTCGACCGCTACGCCGAGCAGCTCGAAATCATCACCGGGCTGTGGAAGACGCCGGTGGGCTCGACGTTCTCGTTCAAGGGCGAGTACTACACGCTCTCGGAGTCGCCGGGCCTGCCGAAGCCGGCGCAGTCCCCGGCGCCGCCGGTGATCGTCGGCGGCCAGGGCAAGAAGCGCACCCCGGCGCTGGCGGCCCGGTTCGCGGACGAGTTCAACCTGCCGTTCGTGGACGCGGACACGGCGGCCGCGCAGTTCGCCCGCGTCGACGAGGCGGCAGCCGAGATCGGCCGCGACCCCAAGGAGATCCTGCGTTCGGTGGCGCTGACCATCGCCGTCGGCCGCGACGACGCCGAGGTCGCGCGACGGGCGTCGGCGGTCGGCCGCGACGTCACGGAGCTGCGGGCGAACGGCCTGGCCGGGACGCCCGCCGAGGTCGTCGACCGGATCGGGCAGTGGCGGGAGAAGACCGGGATCACCCGGGTTTACCTGCAGCTGCTGGACCTGTCCGATGTGGACCAGATCGAGCTGATCGCGGCCGAGGTCGCACCGCAGCTGGACTGAACGCGAAACGGGCGCCTCTCGCGGGAGGCGCCCGTTTTCGTCAGTTCTGGAGCGCGAAGGTGACGCCTGGCGCTTGGGGGGCTTCCGGGCGCGGGAGCCAGCGGTCCTCGCTCACCGGCAGCTCGCCTTCGAGCGCGGCCAGGACGGCGTCGCGGGCCAGCGGGAGCACCGCTTCCACACTCACGTCGCGCTGCAGCTCGTACGACAGCGACGTCACGCCCGCGTCGCGAATTCCGCACGGCACGATCGCGTCGAACGCCGAGAGGTCCGCGTTGCAGTTCAGCTCGAAGCCGTGCATCGTCACGCCGCGCTGGACGCGGATGCCGATCGCCGCGATCTTGCGTTCGATGCCGCGCTCGTCCGCCGGAATCCACACGCCGCTGCGGCCCTCGACGCGGCCGCTGCGCACGCCCAGCTGGTCGCACACGTGAATCAGCGCCTCCTCCAGCCGCCGCACGTAGTGCACGACGTCGATCGGGTCGCCGAGCTTCACGATCGGGTAGCCGACCAGCTGACCGGGGCCGTGCCAGGTGATCTTGCCGCCGCGGTCGACGTCGATCACCGGCGTGCCGTCGGCCGGGCGGTCGGCGGGCTCCGTGCGCTTGCCCGCGGTGTACACCGACGGGTGCTGCAGCAGGAACATCGTGTCCGGCGCGGTGCCGTCGGCGCGGGCGGTGAGCCGGCTCCGCTGGAGCTCCCAGGCTTCGGTGTACTCGATGGTGCCGAGCTCCCGGACGTCGACGGGCTCGGTGGTGGCGCGGCAGGAGGTGCGGGAAGAACTCACCCGTCGAGGCTACGCCCGTCACCCGGGGGAAGCAGCCGCAAGGCGCACGCTGAGAGCAGTCCGACACCCGTCACCGCGAGCACTGCTCCGATCGTGTCGGTGACCCAGTGCACGCCCAGCACGACGCGGCAGGCCGCGCACAGCACGACGGCCACGACGACCGCCACCGAAACCCGGCGAACCAGCCGCGGCCACAGCCACGCGCACAGCAGGAGGAGGGCGAACCCCGTGCTCGCGACCGACACCACGTGCCCGCTCGGGTAGCTCAGGTCCGGGTAGTCGCGCGGGCGCTCCCGCAGGAAGAGCGGCTTGAACACCACGCTCGTCAGCCGGCACAGCACCAGCACCGCGGCCAGCCGCACACACAGCCCGAGGTGCTCGCGCCGCCGCAGCGCCAGCGCGAGCAGCGCGAAGCCGAAGACGAAGGGGAGCACCGGCCCGAGGACGTCGCTCCCGGCCTGCGCCACCCGGCCGAGCGGCTCCGCGTACACGCCGTGCAGCGCGTCCGCGACTTCGACGTCGAGGGTCAGCGGCTGCCGTGCCACGCTCAGCCCGAGCACGACGAACGCGGCGCTCAGCACGAGGCCGACGACGAGCCAGCGTTGCAGCGGAACGCTCATGCCGCGGCGAGCGCGCTGTCGAGCGTCGGGTGCCGGAAGGTGTAGCCGGAGCGCTCCAGCGCGGCCGGGACGGCCCGCTGCCCGAACAACGCCATTTCTTCGCCGGCCTGGCCGAGCACGGTCTTGAGTGCGATCCCGGGCACCCACCACGGCGCGGGGCGGTGCAGGGCCCGCCCGACCGCCCGGGTGAACTCGGCGTTGGTCACCGGGGCCGGTCCGGTGAGGTTGACCGGGCCGGACAGGTCGTCGTGCGTGAGGGCGTGGACGATGGCGCCGACCTCGTCCTCCAGGGCGATCCACGGCATGAACTGGCGGCCGTCGCCGAGCCGCCCACCGAGGCACAGCTGGAAGAGCGGACGGAGCGTGCTGTAGAGGCCGCCCTTGGCCGAAAGCACCAGCCCGGTCCGGATGTTCACGACGCGCGCGTCGCCCGCACCCGCCGTCGCCGCTTCCCAGGCTTCGCAGAGCTCGGCGAGAAAACCGCGGCCGCGTGGCCCGGATTCGTCCACAGTGGACTCATGGGTGTGGCCGTAGTAGCCGACGGCGGAAGCGTTGACGAGCACGCCGACGCCGTGTTCGGCGACGGCTTCGGCGAGCACCTCGGTCGGCTCGACCCGGCTGTCGGTGAGCTCCTGCTTGCGCATCGCGCTCCACCGCCCGGGGAACAGCGGCTTGCCGCCCAGGTTGACCACGGCGTCCACGCCTTCGAAGGCACCGTCGGAGATGGTCCCGGACGGCGGGTCCCAGCGGAATTCCCCACCCCCGCGCGCTTCCCGCCGCACCAAGCGGCGGACTTCGTGCCCGTCGCCCAGCAGGCGCTCGCCCACCGCCGACCCGATCAAGCCACTCGCTCCGGCGATCAGTACTCGCATGGTTCGATCGTCGCCCATCCGCGGCCGGTCCGCACTCCCGGCCCGGAACTGGCGAAGGCCGCCACGGGAAGTCCCGTGGCGGCCTTCGACCGGGTGACTCAGAGGCCGAGTTCGCCCTCGAAGTTGCCCTCTTCCAGGCGTTGCTTGATCGTCGTCAGGAAGCGGCCCGCGTCGGCCCCGTCCACCAGGCGGTGGTCGTAGGTCAGCGGCAGGTACGCCATGGACCGGACGGCGATCGTGTCGTTGCCGTCGGCGTCCGCGACCACGACCGGGCGCTTGACGACCGCGCCGGTGCCGAGGATGCCCGACTGCGGCTGCACGATGATCGGCGTGTCGAACAGCGCGCCGACACTGCCGATGTTCGTGATCGAGAACGTGCCACCGGACAGCTCGTCCGGCTTGATCTGGCCCGACCGCGCGCGGCCCGCCAGGTCGGCGATCCGGTGCGCGAGACCGGCCAGGCTCAGCTCGCCGGCGTCGTGGATCACGACCGAGAGCAGCCCGCGCTCGGTGTCCACCGCGATGCCCAGGTGCACGGCGCCGTGGTAGGTGATCTCCTTCGTGTCCTCGTTGTAGGACGCGTTGACGTTCGGGTGCTGCTTGAGCGCCTCGACCGTGGCCTTCGCGAAGAACGGCAGGAACGTCAGGTTGACGCCCTCGCGCTCCTTGAAGGCCGCCTTCGCCCGCTGGCGGAGCTTGGCGATCTTGGTGACGTCGACCTCCTGGACCTGCGTGAGCTGCGCGGCGATCTGCAGCGACTCGCGGGTCTTGGTGGCCGTGATCTGGCGGATCCGGCTGGCCTTCTGCACCGTGCCGCGCAGCGCGGCGAGTTCGGCCGACACCGGGGCCGCCGGACGCGCGGCCGGCGCCGACGGGGCGGCAGCGGCTGCCGGAGCGGCAGCGGCGGGAGCCGGGGCGGCCGGCTTCTGCTTCTCCTCGGCCGCGGCCAGGACGTCCTGCTTGCGGATCCGGCCGCCGACGCCGCTGCCGGTCAGCGACGTGAGGTCGATGCCGTGCTCGGACGCCAGCTTGCGGACCAGCGGCGTGACGTACGGGCCGTCCGCCGAGCTCTCCTTCGCCGCGGCCGGTTCGGCCTTGGGTTCCGGCTTGGGCTCGGGCTTCGGTTCCGGCTTGGGCTCGGGCTTGGCCTCCTGGACCGGCTCCGGCTTGGGTTCCGGCTTCGGCTCGGGCTTCGGCTCCGGCTTCGGTTCGGGCTTGGCCTCGGCCTTCGGCGCCGCACCGGCGTCCCCGATCACGGCCAGGACGCCGCCGACCTCGACGGTCTCGTCCTCGCCCGCGCGGATCTCCAGCACCGTGCCGGCGACCGGCGACGGCACCTCGGTGTCGACCTTGTCGGTGGAGATCTCGAGCAGCGGCTCGTCGACCTCGACCGAGTCGCCGACCTGCTTCAGCCAGCGCGTGACGGTGCCCTCGGTGACGCTTTCGCCCAGCTCGGGCAGCTTCACCTCGGTGCCTTCGCCGCCGGGGGCCGGCGCGGTGTCCGGCTTGCTCGGCGCGCTGTCCTGAGCCTGCGGCTCCGGCTGGGACTCCGGCTCGGGCTCGGGCTCCGGCTCGGACTTCTGCTCTTCCTGCGCCGGGGCGGAAGACTCGGGCGCGCCGCCGGAACCGTCGTCGATGACGGCGAGCTCGGCGCCGACCTCGACGGTCTCGTCCTCGGCGGCGCTGATCTTCACGACCGTGCCCGCCACCGGGGACGGAACCTCGGTGTCGACCTTGTCGGTCGAGATCTCGAGCAACGGCTCGTCGACCTCGACGGTGTCGCCCTCCTGCTTAAGCCACCGGGTGACGGTGCCTTCGGTGACGCTCTCCCCGAGCTCCGGCAATGTGACGGAGTAGGCCATCGTTCGCTGACTCCTCTTCCAAGTTCTGCGTGGTCTGGATTCTGCTGGTGGGACGTCAGCTGTGCACGTGCAGCGGCTTCCCCGCGAGGGCGAGGAACGCTTCACCGAGGGCCTCGGTCTGGGTGGGGTGGGCGTGGATGAGCGGTGCGACGTCTTCGGGGAAAGCTTCCCAGCTGTAGATCAGCTGCGCTTCGCCGATCAGCTCGCCGACGCGGTCGCCGACCATGTGGACCCCGACGACCGGGCCGTCCGGGGCCTTGACCAGCTTGACCCCGCCGGAGGTCTTGAGGATCTGGCTCTTGCCGTTGCCGCCGAGGTCGTAGGTGAACGTCGTGACGTCGGAGCCGTACTTGTCCTTCGCCTGCGACTCGGTCAGCCCGACCGACGCGACCTCCGGGTGGGAGTAGGTGACCCGCGGGATGCCGCTTTCGTCGATCACGCGCGGGCTCTGCCCGGCGATCTCCTCGGCGACGAAGATGCCCTGCTGGAAGCCGCGGTGGGCGAGCTGCAGGCCGGGGACGATGTCGCCGACGGCGTAGACGTTCGGCAGGTTGGTGCGCAGCCGCTCGTCGGTGATGACGAAGCCGCGCTCGATCTTGACGCCGGCCTCCTCGTAGCCGTGGCCCGCCGAGTTCGGCCCGCGGCCGACGGCGACCAGCAGCAGGTCGGCCTCGATGGTCTCGCCGGATTCCAGCGAGACGCTCACGCCGTTGTCGTCCTGCTTCGCGCCGGTGAACCGCACGCCGGTCTTGAAGGCGATCTTGCGGCGGCGGAAAGCGCGCTCGAGCTGCTTGGACGCGAACTCGTCCTCGTTCGGGACGAGCCGCGGCAGCGCTTCCACGATGGTGACGTCGACGCCGAAGGAGGCCCAGACGCTGGCGAACTCGACGCCGATCACGCCGCCGCCGAGGACGACGACCTTCTTGGGGACGTAGTCGAGGGCGAGGGCCTGCTCGCTGGCGATGACGCGGCCGCCCAGCTCCAGGCCGGGCAGCGTGCGCGAGTACGAACCGGTGGCGAGGATGACGTTCTTGCCGGTGTGGCGGGTGCCGTCCACCTCGACGGTCGTGCCGCCGACGAACGTGCCGCTGCCCTCGACGAGGTTGACCTTGTGCGCCTTGGCCAGGCCCTGCAGGCCCTTGTACAGCCGGGCGACGATCCCGTCCTTGTACTTGTTGACCCCGGCGATGTCGATGCCTTCGAAGACGGCCTTGACGCCCACCGATTCGGCGTCCCGGGTTTCGTCGGCGACCTCGGCGGCGTGGAGCAGGGCCTTGGTCGGGATGCAGCCCCGGTGGAGGCACGTCCCGCCCAGCTTGTCCTTCTCGATCAGGGTGACGGAAAGGCCCAGCTCGGCCGCGCGGAACGCCGCGGCGTAGCCGCCCGATCCGCCTCCCAGGATCACGAGGTCGGCGGAGGTGTCGGTCACTTGAATAGCTCCTCGGCAAGCAGTGGGGTGGTGCTCTGTCGTCGCCTGTGCCCGGTATAACCGCGCGCGCGACACTCGCCATCTTGTCACTACGCCGGGCGGGGCTGCGAGCTAGCCGGGTGTGCGACACCGACCACACGCGGACTTCGGGATAATGAGTGGGGAAAGTCTCGGGAGGGAAGGTGGTCGCGGTGGGGTTGTTCGACTCCCTGCGCAGGCGCGCCAAGGGCGGGCAGAAGGCCGGCACGCTGCGGAAAGCCGACTCGGGGGACACCCGGCACCTGGAGGAGTGGGCGGCTTCGCGCCGGGGTGTCGAGGCGTTCGTCGAGCCGAAGACGAACGTCACCGAGACCACTGTGGTGTTGATCGCCCACGACGGTGAGTGGACCCGCCGCCGGATCGGCAGCCTGGAGGCGGCCCAGCAGTTCGGCCACCGCCGGTCGATCCCGGTCTACGAGGTCGCGCGCGTCGGCTACCCCAAGCGCATGCGCGAGTACACCGAGCGCAAGAAGCGCGGCCAGGTCTAGAGCTCGACCCGGCCGACGACCTCGCCGTTGTGGGTCTGCCCGGTGGGGCGGAAGCCCAGCTTGAGGTAGAAGTCCTCCGGACCGCCCTCGGCCGGGATCCACAGCACCGTGACGGCCTTTTCGCCGCGCCGGCGGGCCTCTTCGAGGACCGTTTCGACGGCGAACCGGCCGAGGCCGCGGCCCTGGACGCAGGCGCCGACGTTGAGCCGCCAGATCCCGCAGCGGAAGAAGTCGAGCTCCGCGTCCGGGTCGAACCCGCCCATGACGAACGCGACCGGTTCCCCGTCGTCGAGGATCAGCCTCGGCCAGGCGATCTCCGGCTGCGTGTAGGCCTCGGCGAGCGAGACCGCGACCGGTGCGACGAAGGCCTTCTGGTGCGGCTGGACCGCCAGCTGGCACGCGGCGGCGACGTTGGCGGGGGTGATCTTCTCCACGGTGAGGGTGGTCACCCGGACCAAGCTAGCCTGCCTGGGCGAGCAGGGTGGCGTGCTTGACCAGCGCCGCGCGGAACGACGGGTGGACCGTCGTGCCCAGCACCGGGTCGACCTCCACCACGTGCGACGCCGAGAGCAGCAGCACCGCCGGTTCGGCCAGCACGACCACGCCGTTCTCGGCCCGCAGGTCCGCCGTCCCGAGCAGGCGCGGGAAGACCACGTCCGCGGGCAGGCCGTCGCAGGTGCGCAGGAACTCCCGGTGGTCCTCCGGCAGCTCGATGCCGAGGCGCAGCTCCGCCGAGCGGATCGCCGTTTCCGACGCCGGGGGAGGGAGCGGGCTCCGGCCGCGCAGGAGCGGTCCCGCTCCGCCGTGACCACGCAGGCGCATGATCTCCGCGACCAGCTCCGGCCACGTGCCCGGGTCAGGCGGACAACGCTCGTGCAGGGCCGCGACCAGCGCGCCGGCGCACGCCTCGGCCCAGTCGCGCAGACCGAGCGGATCGGCCCCGGCGACCAGTGCGGGAGCCAGGGCGCGGGTCGCGGCGAGCGCCGCGACATCGGGGTGCGGTCCGGTCAGCGAGGCCCACAACGCGAGGTCACCGTCGGCGAGGGCCGTGCGCACCCGGTCCGGACGGGACGGCGCGACGTGCTGGACGACCTGGGCGACCGGTCCGGGCGGCAGTACCCCGTCCAGGTCGGAAACCGGACGGCGCAGGGAAGCCGTGTGCGCGCGCTCTTCGGCGTCGAGGTCGAGCGGCGCCAGGCCTTCGGCCCAGTCCGGGCGGCCGCCGCGGGCCTCGAAGAGCATCGCCCACGCGCGGGCCCGGACCGGGTCGGCGGCGAGCGCGGTCACCGGCCGTTCCGTGCGGGCCAGCCACTGGCCGACCAGCCGGTCGGACTCGTCGAGGGCGCCGGTGACCGCGAGCAGCAGGGCGGCGTACCCGACCTGGTCGTCGAGGCGAACCTCCGGCGCGGTCAGGACGTCCCGGACCGCCGCCTCGAGGTACTCACCGGGGTCCACTCCCGAACCCTAGCCGAGCGCTTGCTTCGCCCCCGGGTGCAGCGGGACCGGGTCGGTCTGAGGGGCCAGCTGCTTCGTGATCTCCTTCGCCGCCGGGTGGATCTTCGCCAGCTCCGCCTGCTTGTCGAAGAGCAGCTTGGTGATCGCGCACGCGTTGTTCGCCGGGAAGTCCTCGCGCACCAGCAGCAGGTTGGGCACCACGACCGTCGGCACGTCCGACGGCTGCCCGTACGTCGCCGCCGGGATGACGGCCTGGTCGTAGACGTCGTTGACCTGCTTGAGCTTCGGCAGCAGCGGCGTGATGTCGAGGAACTTCACCTTGTCCTTCAACGCCGTCGTGATGTCGGTGATCTGCGCGGTCGGCAGCCCGCCGGACCAGACGAGCCCGTCGAGCGTGCCGGACTTCATGCCGTCCGCGGTTTTGGCCAGGTCGAGCCGTTGCGCCTGGACGTCGGTGTCCGGCTTGAGGCCCGCGGCCTGCAGGAGGCGGTTCGCGATCACCTCGGTGCCGGACTTCGGCGAGCCCGTCGAGATCCGCTTGCCCTTCATGTCCGCGACGGAGTTGATACCGGAATCGGTGCGCACCAGGACCTGCGTCGAGTTCGGGTAGATCCGGGACAGCGCCTGGATCTTCTGCGGCTTGCCGGCGAAGGAGCCCTTGCCCCGCACGGCGTCCGCCGCGGTGTCCGCCAGCGAGAACGCGACGTCGTAGTTGCCGGCGACCAGCTGCTGGATGTTCTGCACCGAAGCGCCGGTCTCGGCGGCCGTCGCGCGGAGCTTGGTGTTGTTGCTGATCAGCTGGGCCAGCCCGCCGCCCAGCACGTAGTAGACGCCGCCGCTGTTGCCGGTGGCGATGGTGATCCGGCCTTCGCCGGCTTCGCAGGACTGCGTCCCGCCGGCGGCGGGTGAGTCGGTCTGCTGTTTGCCGCCGCAGCCCGTGACGGCCAGAGCGAGTACCGCGGCAGCGGCCAGTGCGCGTTTCATGCTGTCCTCCTCTTGATCACGACGTGGGTGAGCACGGCGGCGACGCCGAACGCGGTCCCGACCGCGATCGGCACCGGCTCCAGGTAGAGCAGGCACAGGGCGGCGGGGACGAACAGCAGCCGCACGGGCAGGCTGACCGGCCCGAACAGCCAGCCGCCGGTCACCACCGCGAGCGCGGCGACGGCCACCGCGGACACCGCCGCCACCCACAGCACGGTGAGCACGTCGGACTGCAGCAGCAGCGCGGCGCCGTTGTCGGTGAGCACGAAGGCGATCGGCACCAGGAACGCGGGAAGCGTGTACTTCCAGCACTGCCACATGGTGCCGAGCACCGACCCGCCGGTGATCGCCGCGGAAGCGACGGCGGCGAGCGCGGTCGGCGGCGTCACTTCCGAAAGCACGGCGTAGTAGAAGATGAACATCGCGCGCTCGGCGTCGGCGACCCCCAGCGTCTCCAGGGCCGGGCCGATCACCACCCACGCGATGATGAAGCTGGCGGTGACCGGCACCGCGAGCCCGAGCACGCCGACGGCGATCGCCGAGAGCAGCACGGTCAGGATCAGGATCACCGTGCCGTTGTCGGTGAGCGCGCCGGCCAGCTCCACCAGCGCGTCGGCGAGTTCGAGGCCGAGGCCGGTCTTGGTGATGGTCGAGGTGATCACGCCGGCGGCCGCGCACACCGCGATCACCGGCAGCGCCCCACGGACGCCCGCCGAGAGCGCGTCGACCATGTCGGTCGCCCAGCCCCGGATGTCGTGGCGGCGGGCGATCAGCGCGAAGAGCGCGGCGACGCCGGTGGCGTAGACGACCGCGGCGAACGGCGGGATGTCCAGGGCCAGGAACACGACGATGATCGCCAGCGACAGGAAGTGGTAGCCGCCGGTGCGCAGCAGCTTCCAGGGATCGCCGTGCGGGACGTCGACGGGCTCGGCCTCGAAGCGCCGCGCGTCGGCCTCCATCGCGAAGACGATGCCGAGGTAGTAGAGCAGCGTCGGGACGGTCGCCCAGATCAGCACGGTCAGGTACGACGTCTGCAGGTACTCGGCGATGATGAACGCCGCGGCACCCAGCGTCGGCGGCGAGAGGATCGCGCCGATGCCGGACGCGGCGAGCAGCCCGCCCGCGTTTTCCTTGGGGTAACCGGCTTTCTTGAGGATCGGCCAGGTGATCGAGCCGAGGCTGACCGCCGTCGCGGTGCCCGAACCCGAGACCGTGCCGAGCAGGAAGCCCGACAGGACGGTGGTCCGGCCCGGCGCCGTCCGGGACCGCCGGAAGGCGGCGAACGAGATGTCCACGAAGAACCGGCCGGCGCCGGAGGCGTTGAGCACGGCGCCGTAGAGGGTGAACAGCACGATGTAGCTGGCGGCGACGTCGAGCGGGGTGCCGTAGAAGCCGCTCGCGTCGTTGTAGAGCGCGTTGACGATCTGGCTGAAGTCGATCCCGGCGTGGGCGATGCCCCAGTTCTGCGGGAGGTAGCCGCCGTAGTAGGCGTAGGCGAGGAAGAGCAGGCAGACGATCGGCAGCACCAGCCCGGTGGTGCGGCGGGTCGCTTCGAGGATCAGCACGAGCAGCAGCGCGCCGGCGACGATGTCCAGCGGGGACAGGATGCCCTGGCGGTTCAGGAAGTCGTCGTAGCCGATGAGCACCGGGTAGAGGCCGACGGCGAGGGCGGTGACGGCGAGCGCCCAGTCGGTCCAGCCGGGGTCGTCGCGGCCGCGCAGCCGCGGGCGGTAGCAGAGGAAGACCAGCGGGAGCGTCACGCCGAGGAAGAGCACCAGGTAGAACTGGTTGCCCTTGGCGAACGGGAAGAAGACCTGCTTGAGCACCAGTACGGCGACGGCGAGCGCCACGAAGTAGACAACGCGGTCGGGAATCCGGGAGAGCGTGCGAGCCGGGCGTTCTTCGTCGTGCTCGGCGGCGATCGCGGCGGTTGTGTCCTCTTCGACCGGCCCAGTGGTCACCCGGCCACCGTACGGTGTCGCGGATCACACCGAAAGCGGCAATTCGATCACCGGCCCCGAGCGCCCCAATGTGGCCTTCGGTGCGTCAGACGCACCCAAGGCGGCCTTCGGTGCGTGAGACGCAACCAAGGCCGCCTTGGGGCGCTTGGGACTCAGCCGTTGGCGGCGATGTCCGCCAGCACCGCGGCGATCGTCCGCACCGGGACACCCGTGCCGCCCTTGCCGGTGTAGCCCCACGGCGCGCCGGTGTTGAACGACGGGCCCGCGATGTCGATGTGGACCCAGTCGAGGCCGTCGGCGACGAACTCGCGTAGGAAGATCCCGGCCGCGAGCATGCCGCCCCAGCGGTGGCCCGTCACGTTGGCCAGGTCGGCCAGGCGCGAGTCGAGGTCGGCGCGCAGCTCCTCCGGCAGCGGCATCGCCCAGCCGTTCTCGCCGGTGGCCTGCATGACGCCGGCGACGCGGTCGCGGAAGTCGTCGGAGCCCATCACGCCGGCGGTGCGGTTGCCGAGCGCGACGACCTGGGCGCCGGTGAGCGTCGAGGTCTCGATCAGGTAGTCCGGGTTCTCCTCGGCCGCGCGCACCATCGCGTCGACCAGCACGAGCCGGCCCTCGGCGTCGGTGTTGAGGACCTCGACGGTCTTGCCGCCGTACATGGTCAGCACGTCACCCGGGCGGTACGACGTCCCCGACGGCAGGTTCTCCGCCAGCGGGATGTGCGCGACGACTTCCAGCGGGTACTTCAGCTTCGCCGCCAGCACCACGGACGCCAGCACGCCGGCCGCGCCGGACATGTCCGAGGTCATGTGGTCCATGTTCGCGGCGGGCTTGAGCGAGATGCCGCCCGAGTCGAACGTGATGCCCTTGCCGACCAGCGCGACCTTCTTGGCGGCCTTGGCCGGCTTGTAGGCGATGCGCACCAGGCGCGGCTGGCGCGCGGAGCCGCCGCCGACGCCGAGGATGCCGCCGAAGCCCTTGCGCTTGAGGGCCTTCTCGTCGAGGACCTCGAACTCGAGGCCGTTGTCCTCGGCCAGCTTCTTCGCACGGTCGGCGAAGGAAGCCGGGTAGAGGTCGTTCGGCGGGGTGTTGATCAGGTCGCGGGCGGTGAGGACGGCCTCGGCGATGCTGGTGGCGGCCTTCAGCGTCGCCTTGTGCTCGCGGGCTGTCGCGTCGGCAGGGCTCGCGAAGTCGACCTTCGCGACCGGCGCGTCGCCCTTCTCGGAGCGGTAGGCGGTGAAGACGTAGGAGCCGAGGATCGTGCCCTCGACGGCGGCCTGCAGGTCGAGCTCCGAGAGCGTCACGAAGGCGCGGTCGGTGCCGGCCAGCGCGCGACCGGCGGCCCCGGCGGCGCGGCGGACCTGCTCGGGGGTGACGCCGTCACCCTCCTTGCCCAGGCCGACGGCCAGGACAACACCGGCACCGAGCTTGCCGAGCGTCGGGATCTTGACGACCTCTTCGGCCTTGCCGCTGGCGCCGAGGGTGGCGAGCAGCCCGGCGAGGCGGCCGTCGAAGGCGGCGTCCACGGCGGCGGCGCCCGCGGCGAGCAGCGGGCCGTCCTCGCCGGCCAGGGTGCCGATGACGATCACGTCGGCGCGCGTCTTGGCCAGTGCCTCCCCGGTGTTGTCGGACAGGGCGAGCTTAGGCACGGTCACTTCTGGCTCCTCGCGCGTTCGCGGTGGTACCGGGCGCCGGCCCGGTCGGGATCGTGAGCCATGCTAATGACGACCGGACCACGGGTGAACAGAGGGAGAGGGAGGGCCGCGTGCGGCTGGGCGGTGGGCTGCTGGTGGTGCTGGCGGCCGGAGCGGCGGGCGCGGGCTGGTGGCTGCTCGCCGGGCTCGTGCTGGCGGCCATCGCCGCGGGCGTGACGGCCCGGGTCCCGGAACCGGGGGACGCGCAGGTCGACCGGGTCGTGGTGGCCGTCGCGCGGCTGGCCGAGGTGACGATCTACGCGATCGCGTTCGGCGCCTACGTCTTCCCCTCGCACCGGGAACCGGCGGCCGCGGGGTTCGCCGTGGTGGTGACCGGCGCCGGGTTCGCCGGGCTGAAGATCCCGACGATCGTCGTACGGATCGCCGGTGGGCTGCTGCTCGTGGCGGGGCTCGTCCTGGTCGCGCTGTGCGTGGCCGTGGCGCCCGTGTCGACGGTCGGGGGCGGGCTGCAGACCCCGGACTTCGCCGGCGTGCTCGTCGCCGCGGTGGTGGCGCTGCCGTTCCTGCGGCCCAGGGGCCGCGAGGGTGCGGGCTGGCGCGTCCTGCTGCTCGGTGCGGTCGCCGTGCTGGCCGCCTTCGCCGCGCTGTACCAGCTCGGCGCCGTCCGGCTCGGGCTTTCCTTGACGTCGTTGCGCGACCTGCTTTCGGCCGCCGACGCGGACTCGCTGCAGCCGCTGCTGACGGTCGTCGCCGTGGTCGCCACCGTGGTGCCGGCGCTCGCCGCCGGCGCCGAGGTCCGGGAGCGGGCCGGCGTGCCGGGGCTCGCGGGGATCGCCGTCGCCGCGGTGGCCGCGTACTTCCTGCCGGCGCTGCCCGTGCTCGTCGTCGCGGGCCTGGTGACCGTGATCGAGCTGCTACTGGGCGTACGCGCGCGCCGGTACAGTGAGTCGCGTGAGTGATCGACGCTGGCGGCCGGGGCAGACCGTGGTCGAACGGTTCCACCGTCCCGACGGCTCGATCGGCCAGGTCCACCCGCTGCGCGTGCTCGCCGACGACGGCCGCGTGCTGCTCGCCTGGCTGCCGGCCGGCACGCCGATCGTCGGCAGCAGGCTCGTGGACGGCCGGCACATGGCGGACGCGCCCCTGGACCAGCGGTTCCGCATCCCGCGCGTGCCCGTGCCCGACTTCTGGCACCGCACGTCCACGCTGCGGCGCATCGCCGACGACGAGTGGTCGTCGGTGTGGTGGTTCTTCGACGCCGCCGGGGAGTTCACGAACTGGTACGTCAACCTCGAGGTCCCGCTCGGGCGGACCCCGGCCGGGGTGGACCGCATCGACGGCGTCCTGGACGTCGTCGTCGAGCGGGACGGCACCTGGCGCTGGGACGACGAGGACGAGGCCGAGGTCGCGATCGACGCCGGCCGCCTGACGCACGAGCAGCTCGACCGGCTGCGCGCCGAAGGCGAGCGGATCGGCGCGCTGGCCGAGCGCGGCGCCTACCCGTTCGACGGGACGGACACCGGCTTCCGGCCGGACCCCGGCTGGCCGGCGCCCGAACTGCCGCCGGGCCTGCTCGAAGAGCTCAGCCTGCGGTCAGGAGAAGGATCAGCGCCAGCACCGCGTTGACGACCGCGAGGATGACCACCGACTTCGTCGGGAGCACCTTCGGGAACGCCTTGCCGTGGATCTTCCGCCACCACACGACGCCGAAGACGCCCGCGACGAGGCCGAGGAAGCCGCCGAAGCCGCTGCTGAGCACGGCCCAGCCGACCATGCCGAGCAGGCCGACGCCGAAGGTCAGCAGCACCGCGGTGACGAACGTCTTGACGTCGGCCCCGCCGGTCTTGGGCCGGGGCACCGGCTCCGTGGAGTGGTAGGTCACGGTGTCATCCTAGGGTCATCCCGGCGTGAACGCGGGGAGGTGGCGGGACCGCCCGGAACAGTGGGACATCCGACTAACGCGTGTCCGACCAAACGGTATCGTGTAGCCATGACCACCTCGACGCAGTTCGCCCATGTCCCGCACCCGAGTCCTGCGAGCGCGGACCGTGTCGCGGAGGTACTCGAGACGCCCGGTTTCGGGCTCTACTTCACCGACCACATGGTGACCGTCAAGTGGTCGAAGGCCGACGGCTGGCACGACGCCCAGGTCGGCCCCTACGCCCCGTTCACGCTCGACCCGGCGACGTCGGTGCTGCACTACGGCCAGGCCATCTTCGAGGGTCTCAAGGCCTACCGCCAGCCGGACGGCTCGATCGCGTCGTTCCGCCCGGACGCCAACGCCGCGCGGTTCCGGCAGTCGGCCGAGCGGCTCGCGATGCCGCAGCTGCCCGAAGAGATCTTCGTCGAGTCGCTGCGGGAGCTCGTCGCCGTCGACGGCCGGTGGGTGCCCACCCGTCAGGGTGATTCGCTCTACCTGCGGCCGTTCATGATCTCGACGTCCACCGGGCTCGGCGTCAACAGCCCGGCCGCCGACTACGTGTACACCGTCATCGCGTCCCCGGCCGGCTCGTACTTCTCCGGTGGCGTGAAGCCGGTGAGCGTCTGGCTGTCGACGGAGTACGTCCGCGCGGCGCCCGGCGGCACCGGCGCGGCGAAGTGCGCCGGCAACTACGCGGCGTCGTTCGTCGCGCAGGCGCAGGCCGTGGAGAAGGGCTGCGACCAGGTCGTCTGGCTCGACGCGGTGGAGCGGCGCTGGGTCGAGGAGATGGGCGGGATGAACCTGTTCTTCGTCTTCGGCGCCGGCGAGAACGCCCGGGTCGTGACGCCGGAGCTGACCGGCTCGCTGCTGCCCGGCGTCACCCGCAAGTCGCTGCTGCAGCTCGCTTCGCGGCTCGGGTACAAGGTCGAGGAGCGGCGGATCTCCACCGAGGAGTGGGAGAAGGCGGCGGCCTCGGGTGAGCTGACCGAGACGTTCGCGTGCGGCACGGCGGCGGTGATCACCCCGGTCGGGCACGTCAAGCACGCGAACGGCGAGTTCACCATCGCCGACGGGCAGCCGGGCAAGCTGACGATGAAGCTGCGCGAAGAGCTGACGGGCATCCAGGAGGGCACCCGCCCCGACACCGACCAGTGGATGGTCCCGCTCGGCTGAAGCTCAAAGCCGTGAAGGCCTCCTTACCGGCTCAAGAAGCCGGTAAGGAGGCCTTCACGGCTTTTCGGGGTCAGGAGGCCGTCGCGGGGATGAGCGGGCCGGAGACGCCGGCCTGCTCGTGCGTCGCGGTTTCGGCCAGGACGCGGGCGGCCATCATCAGCAGCGGCAACGCCGTCACCGCGCCGGTGCCTTCGCCCAGGCGGACGTCCAGCTCCAGCAGCGGGCCGAGGTCGAGGTGCTCCAGCGCGAGCGAGTGGGCGGGTTCGGCGGTCCGCTGCCCGGCCACCCACCAGCGGCGGGCACCCGGCGCGAGGTCCTCGGCGACGAGTGCCGCGGCGCACGCGACGAGCCCGTCCAGCACTACCGGTGTCCGGCGGGCCGCGGCCTGGGCCAGGAACCCGGCCATCGCCGCGATGTCCGCGCCCGCCGTGGTGCGCAGCAGGTCGACGGGGTTCGCCAGGACCGCGCGGGCCCGGCGCAGCGCGTCGCGCACCGCCGTCGCCTTGCGCATCCACGCGTCGTCGTCGATGCCGGAGCCGCGGCCGACCACCGCGACCGGCTCGGTGCCGGTCAGCGCCGCCACCAGGACCGACGACGGCGTGCTGTTGCCGATCCCGAGGTCACCGGGGATGAGCAGGTCCGCGCCGCCGTCGACCTCGGCGTCGGCGATCGCGATCCCGGCGCGGATCGCGGCCTTGACCTCGTCGGCGGTCAGGGCGTCCTCGACGTCGATGGACCCGGAGCCGCGGCGGACCTTGTACTCGCCGATCGAGCGCGTCGCGGGAGCTTCGGAGTCCACGGCCATGTCGACCACGCGGACGCTCGCCCCCGCGGCGGCGGCCAGGACGTTGATCGCGGCGCCGCCGGTCAGCATCGTGCCCAGGAGCTGTGAGGTGACTTCGGCGGGATAGGCCGAGACGCCCTTCGCGGCGATGCCGTGGTCGCCGGCGAACACGATGACGCGCGGCCGGGTGAACGGCCGTGGCGGCGACTGGCCCTGGCAGGCCGCGATCCAGACGCCCAGCTCCTCGAGCCTGCCCAGCGACCCGGCCGGCTTGACCAGCTTGTCGTGCAGGGCGATCGCGGCCGACCGGGCGTGGTCGTCGGGCGGGGTGATCTCGGGGAACTCGATGTCTTCCGGCTCCACACCAGGCCCTTTCTCGTCCACGGCAGCGCTCGTGACAACGCTCATGACAACGCCGTGGCCAACCTACCGGGACGGCGCTGCCGGTAGTCTCGCGGCTCGTGGAGACGACGGCGGCCGCGGTGGTGCTGGCCAGCGGCGCGGGCACCCGCGTCGGCGCGAAGCTGAACAAGGTCTACCTGCCCCTGGCCGGCCGCCGGGTGGTCGCCTGGTCGCTGGACGCCTTCAAGCGCGTCCCCGGCATCGGCGTGCTCGTGCTGGTCATCCGGCCGCAGGACCGCGAACTCGCCGAAGAAGTGGCCGGCGGCGACGTCGAGATCGTGCACGGCGGGGACACGCGCCAGGCGTCCGAGCTGAACGCGCTGCGCCACCTTGCGCCGAGAATTGCGGGCGGCCGGGTCGACGCCGTGCTGCTGCACGACGCGGCCCGGCCGCTGGTCCACCCCGAACTGGTCGGTGCGGTGTTGGCCCGGACACGCGAGGACGGGGGGGCTGTGCCGGGCCTGGCCGCGGACGACGTCGTCGAGGTGGATGCCGGGCACCTGGTCGCCCAGGTGCCCGGCGCGATCCGCGTCCAGACGCCTCAGGGCTTCCGGGCCGGACCGCTGCTCGAGGCCTACGAAAAGGCCGAGCGTGAAGGTTTCTCGGGGACGGACACTTCGTCCTGCATGGAGCGGTTCTCCTCCCTGCCGATCCGCTGGGTCCCGGGGGCTCCCGAGAACCTCAAGATCACCTATCCCCACGACCTCGTGGTCGCGGAGCGGCTGCTCGCCCGCCGAGCCTGAAGACCGCTAGGCGCACGCGGGCGGGCCGCCACCGTCGTCCCGTTGCGTTTCCGTGGTGCCCGTCGGCCGGATCGTCACGTCGTGGCGCAGTTCCGGCGGGATGTGGCACTGCGGCTGTGGCCGCAGCGCCTGCAGCGGCGCGCCCGGGGTGCCGGGCTCCGCCAGGGTGAGCACCGCCCGCAGCGTCCAGACCGGGGTGGCGTGGTACTGCCAGGTCACCACCCGTGGGCTGAACACGTCGGTGCCCGGGAACAGGGGCACGCGGTAGGCGCTGGCGCGGTGCTCGTCCCGGAGCACGATGACGTCCGCGCAGGTCGGCCACGTGTGCACCGCGGCGTAGATCTCCGGGGCCTCGCGGCCGCCGAACAGGTGCAGCACCCACTTGCGGCGCCGGAGTTCCTCGAGGAGTTGCTCGAGGCCCGGGCCGCTGGAACCGCTGTGCGCTGTGGGCGGGGACACACTTTCGAGGGTAACTTGCGCACTAGAGCGCAGTCCAGCTTGTGTACTAGTACACCTGGGTGGTTCTGAACAGGCCTTTGTGGGAGACACCCCGGCGTGCTAGAACACTTGTGCGTGTTGTCCCCGTGAGGAGCCGCCTTGCCCACCCTCGATCGTCCTGAGCCGCCGTACCTGCAGATCGCGGGCCGGATCCGGGAAGACATCCTGTCCGGCCGGCTGCAAGAGGGCGACGCGGTGCCGTCCGCCCGCGAGATCGCGCGCACGTGGGCCGTCGCCATGGCGACGGCCACCAAGGTCCTGGCCACGCTGCGCTCGCAAGGGCTCGTGCGCCCGGTGCGCGGCGTCGGCACGGTCGTCGACCGCGGCGGCCTGCACCGCACGGCCCGCGACAGAACCGCCGCTTCGGCGCGGACGGGCCGGATCTACCCGCCCGGCCACTACGCCGTGATCCGGTCGGCCGGCCTCGAGCAGGCGCCCGAACGCGCCGCGGCCGCGCTGGGCCTGGAGGAGGGCGCCCCGGCGATCCGGCGGCGGCGTACCACCTACGGGCCGGACTCGCGGCCGCTGTCGACGTCGACGTCGTGGTTCGACGGCACGCTGTCGGCCAAGGCGCCGGCGCTGCTGGTGCCCGAGCGGATCGTCGAGGGCACCGCGGCCCACGCGGCCGCCCGGCTCGGCACGAAGATCGCGACGACGCAGGAACGACACGCGGCCGGCCGCGCGAGCGAGGCGGAGGCGGCCGAACTGGTGCTGCCCGCCGGGTCGCCGGTGCTGCTGGGCCGGAGCACCTTCCTGGCGGCCGACGGGACGGTCGTCGAGTACGGTGAGTCCGCCGCCTTGCCCGACCACTGGGTTTTCTACGAGTACACGACTGAGGACGGCGAATGAAGCACATCCACGCGGGCAAGGTCCGCGACCTGTACGAGCTCGACGGCGGGGACATCCTGCTCGTCGCGTCCGACCGGGTCTCGGTCTACGACGTCTCGCTGCCGACGCCGATCCCGGACAAGGGCGCGCTGCTCAACCAGCTGTCGGCGTGGTGGTTCGAGCGGATGTCCGGCGTGGTCCCGAACCACGTCGTGTCGACGACCGACGTCCCGGAAGAGTTCGCCGGACGCGCGATGCGCTGCAAGCCGCTGAAGATGGTCCAGGTCGAGTGCATCGCGCGCGGTCACCTCGCCGGCCTCGGCCTGCGCGAGTACCAGCGCGACGGCAAGATCTCCGGCGTCGCGCTGCCGCCGGGGCTGGTCGAGGGCGACAAGCTGCCGGAGCCGATCTTCACGCCGACGACGAAGATCTCCGACACCGGGCACGACGAGTTCATGACCTTCGACGAGGTGCTGAACGAGATCGGCGAAGACACCGCGAAGCGGCTTCGCGAGCTGACGCTGGAGATCTACACGAAGGGCGCGGCGCACGCTGCGAAGCAGGGCGTGATCATCGCGGACACGAAGCTGGAGTTCGGCTTCGACGCCGACGGCACGCTGACCCTCGGCGACGAGGTCCTGACGTCGGACTCGTCGCGCTTCTGGCCCGCCGACGAATGGGAGCCGGGCCGTCCGCAGCACGCGTTCGACAAGCAGTTCGTCCGCGACTGGTCGCGGAGCACCGGCTGGGACCAGACCCCGCCCGGTCCGGAGATCCCTCCCGAGATCGTCGAGCAGACGCGGCAGCGCTACACCGAGGTCTACGAACGGATCACCGGGAAGACCTGGGTCCGTGGGTGACTGTGACCCGTACCAGCTGATCGACGACGTCGAGACGCTGCTCACCTCGCGCGGGCTCGCCCCCGAGCGGCTGCCCGGGCGTGGCGGCGACCGGCTGGCCGGTGCCAGCCGCCTCCTGCGCGGGTTCGGGCTGGAGCCCCGGATGGCCCCCGAGGACGCGTTCGACCTCGGGGTGCCGTTCCAGGGGCGGATCAACCAGGACTGAACCACTCGAAAACTAGGGACTCTTCGTCAGGCTCGCGTCGCGCTCGACGACGTCACCGAGGACGTCGTCGATGGCGGTCAGCAGGTCGGCGTCGAGCTTCTTGCCGGCGGCCTTGACGTTCTCGTGCACCTGCTCCGGGCGCGAAGCCCCGATGATCGCCGAGGCGACGTTCGGGTTCTGCAGCACCCAGGCGACGGCCAGCTGCGCGAGCGACAGGTCAGCCTGCTTGGCAAGGGGTTCCAGCTCGGCGACGCGCTTGAGGACGTTCTCGTCGAGGAAGCGGGCGACCATGTTGGCGCCGCCCTTCTCGTCGGTCGCACGCGAGCCGGCGGGGTAGTCCTGGCCGGGCTTGTACTTGCCGGTGAGGACGCCCTGCGCGATCGGCGACCAGACGATCTGGCTCAGGCCTTCGCGCTCGGAAGCCGGGATGACCTGGTCCTCGATGACGCGCCAGAGCATGTTGTACTGCGGCTGGTTGGAGACGAAGGGGATCTTCAGCTCCCGCGCGAGGGCGGCACCGCGGCTGATCTGCTCGCCGGTCCACTCGGAGACGCCGACGTAGAGCACCTTGCCCTGGCGGACGAGGTCGGCGAAGGCGAGCATGGTCTCTTCGAGCGGAACGGTCCGGTCGAACCGGTGCGCCTGGTAGAGGTCGAGGTAGTCGGTGCCGAGCCGCTCGAGGGAGGCGTTGGCCGACTCCATGATGTGCTTGCGGGACAGGCCCTTGTCGTTGGGGCCCTTGGGGCCGGTGGGCCAGAAGACCTTCGTGAAGATCTCCAGGCTTTCCCGCCGCTGCCCCTTGAGACCGCGCCCGAGCACGGACTCGGCGGCGGTGTTGGCGTAGACGTCGGCGGTGTCGAAGGTGGTGATGCCGGCGTCGAGGGCGGCCTTGATGCAGGCGTGGGCCTGGTCCTCCTCGACCTGGGAACCGTGGGTGAGCCAGTTCCCGTACGAGATCTCACTGACGTTGAGGCCGCTGCGGCCGAGACGACGAAACTCCATGGGTGCGAGCTTAGGCGGTAATCGTTTGCTTAGCTAACGACCCTGGAGTGACTCCAGCCTCGCTCGAGCGGGTCGCGGGCAGCAAGAAGGCGGGTGGAGGCTCGCTCCACCCGCCTTCTCGAAATCAGCTCAGTTCGAAACCGGCTCAGTTGGGAATCGGGTCCCCCGGCTTCAGCCGCGGCTTCGGCACCCGCAGCCGCCGGATCTGCGAAGCCCGGACGAACGCGTACCAGCCGATCGACCGGCCGCTCACCGCTTCCTTCGGGAACTTCTCCCGCACCAGCTTCGCGATCTTGCGGCCGTTCACGAAGCCCTCGATCGCCATCACCAGCAGCATCGCCGTGCACAGCAGCGTGATGTACGACTGCACCTGGGGCAGCGGCACCAGCAGCGCCAGGAACACCAGGATCGCCAGCGGCATGAACAGGCCGAGCAGGTTGCGCCGCGTGTCGACCAGGTCGCGGACGTACGCCTTCACCGGCCCGCGGTCGCGGGGGAGCAGGTACTTGTCGTCACCCGCCATCATGCGGTCGCGCCGGAGCTTGGCCGCCGCGCGGCGGTCGTCCTTGGTCTGCGGGTTCGACTTGCGGAGCTCCTTGTTGCGCTTCATCGCCTCCCGCATGGAGGTGGGCGGCGGCGCCACCGGGCCGCGTCGCTTCGCCTCGGCGTCGCGGCGCTTCGGCGTAGCCTTGCCCTTACCGGGCGTGTACGACTTGCCGTTGACGTCGACGGCTTCCGTCGCCTCCGGCTCGTCGGCGGCGGTGTCTGTGGTGCTTCGGCGCAGGAACCTCACCTCACCAGGGTATTGCAGGCGTCACGCCGCCGTTCACCAGGTCGATCGATGTGCGACCATGGTGGGGGAACAGAACGGACGCTCCGGGTGTTGAGCACGTCAGCACGAGGACTATCCGCAGTGAGTTCGAACTTAGAGGGAGTGCCATGACGACCGCTGAGCACGCCGGCGCGACGCAGGCCGAGACCGCCGAAGAGACCCATGGCGTCACGCTGACCGACGCCGCGGCTTCCAAGGCGAAGGCCCTGCTCGAGCAGGAGGGCCGGGACGACATGCACCTGCGCATCGCCGTCCAGCCCGGTGGCTGCGCGGGCCTGCGCTACCAGCTGTTCTTCGACGAGCGTTCGCTCGACGGCGACCTCTTCCGCGACTTCGACGGCCTCAAGGTCGCCGTGGACCGGATGAGCGCGCCGTACGTGTCGGAAGCCGTCATCGACTTCGTGGACACGATCGAGAAGCAGGGCTTCACGATCGACAACCCGAACGCCACCGGCTCCTGTGCCTGCGGCGATTCGTTCCACTGAGTCTCAGCAGCACGTGAGAAGGCCCCGCCTCCGTTCGGAGGGCGGGGCCTTCTTCGTCTCTGCGGACTACACGAAGGCGTCGAGCTCCGCGACCTGGGCGTGGCACGCCTCGTCGACCTGCCACGGCTTGGCCGTGACGCGGGGCAGCGGAAGGTCCTCCGCCTGGAGTGTCGCCGGGATGAGCGCGCAGTCGGCGATCAGCTCGGACAGGGTCTCGGGTTCGGTGACGGCGTTCACGATTCGTAACGCTATTGATCCGCTCTCGACTGGAGAAGGAGTACCAGCCGGTAGTGTCGGCTGGGCGTGCGCGAACTACCCGGACGGGTCATGACCCGGGGGTAACTTCGCGCCTTTTGCCGTGAGGTCGACCACATAAGGAGCAGCCCGTGGCAGCCAAAGCCAGGATCGCGGTGTCCGGCAGTATCGCGACCGACCACCTCATGCACTTCCCGGGCAGGTTCGCGGAGCAGCTGGTCGCCGAGCAGTTGCACCGGGTTTCGCTGAGCTTCCTCGCCGACGACCTCGTGGTCCGGCGCGGCGGCATCGGCGCGAACATCGCCTTCGGTCTCGGGGTGCTCGGCGTGCGGCCGGTGCTCGTGGGCGCCGTGGGCGCCGACTTCGCGGACTACCGCTCCTGGCTGGAGCGCCACGGCGTCGACACGTCCGGGGTGCACGTCTCCGAGGTCGCGCACACCGCGCGGTTCGTCTGCACGACCGACGAGGACCTCTGCCAGATCGCGACGTTCTACGCCGGCGCGATGGCCGAGTCCCGCAACATCGAGCTGCAGCCGATCGCCGAGCGCGCCGGCGCGCTCAGCCTGGTGCTGATCAGCCCGGACGACCCGGAGGGCATGGTCCGCCACGCCGACGAGTGCCGCCAGCGCGGGTACGAGTTCGCCGTCGACCCGTCGCAGCAGCTGGCCCGCATGACCGGCGAGCAGGCGCGCGCGTTCGTGGCCGGCGCGAAGTACCTGTTCAGCAACGACTACGAGTGGGAGCTGCTGCTCCAGAAGACCGGCTGGACCGAGTCCGACGTGCTCGACCAGGTCGGCCTGCGGATCACGACGCTGGGGGAGAAGGGCGTCGAGATCGTCGGCAAGGCGGGCGTCGCCCTGCAGATCGGCGCGGTCCCCGAGCGCGCGAAGGCCGACCCGACGGGCGTCGGCGACGGCTTCCGCGCGGGCTTCCTGGCGGGTCTCGACGGCGGCCTCAACGTGGAGCGCTCGGCCCAGCTCGGCTCGCTGATCGCGGTGCTGGTGCTGGAGACGGTGGGCACCCAGGAGTGGACGTTCGACCGCGCGGACGCGCTGGCCCGCATCGGCGAGGCGTTCGGCCCGGACGCGGCGGACGAGATCTCGGCGGTCCTGCCCGCCTGACGCACGCCGTCGTGAGTGAGAAACAGTGTTAGAACACTGTTTCTCCCCCACGACCGCACCCGAAGCTCACGTTCGAGCGGCAGGAGATCGTCTCGCTCTGCCGCAGCAC
>NZ_JBFBAG010000049.1:0-52482 GCF_040682155.1 Amycolatopsis sp. NPDC051371 | reverse complement strand
GAGGTGCTGCGCGGGCTGACCGTGTTAGAACACTGTTTCTCACTCACGACCAGCCGCGGCAGAGCTCAGAGCTTGACCGGGTAGACGGGCTCCGGGATCTCGGGCTTGATCCGGTGCTCGACGAAGATGCCGTGCCACAGCATGAACACGATCAGCGCCCACAGCTGGCGGCTGCGGTCCAGCTGCCCCGCCTTGTGCTCCTCCAGCAGCCCCAGGATCGCCTTCTTGTCCAGCAGCTCCTCGGTCCGGGAGTCGTTGATGATCCCCTTGGCCCAGTCGTACATCTCGTTGCGCAGCCACAGCCGGATCGGCACCGGGAACCCGAGCTTGCGCCGGTTCAGCACGTGCGCCGGGATGATCTTGGCCAGGGCCTGGCGCAGCGCGTACTTCGTCGTCCCGTGCGCCAGCTTCTGGTCCAGCGGGATCGACGCCGCGACCTTGAACACCTCGGCGTCGAGGAACGGCACCCGCAGCTCCAGCGAGTTCGCCATCGTCACCTTGTCGGCCTTGACCAGGATGTCGCCGCGCAGCCAGGTGTAGAGGTCGACGTGCTGCATGCGGGCCACCGGGTCCCAGCCGCGCGAGACGTCGTACCAGGGCGCCGTGACGTCCTTGAAGCCCACGCCTTCCTGGTAGGTCTTCAGCACGTGGCGCAGCTGGTCGTCGCGGAAGTTGCGGGCGTTGCCGTAGTAGCGGTCCTCCAGCGGCAGCGCGCCGCGGCGCAGCAGGTCCTTGCCGCGGGTGCCCTCCGGGATCTTCGTGGACACCTTGCCGATCAGCTTCCGCATGCCGCCCGGGATCTTCTCGAACGGCGCCAGCGAGATCGGCTCGTTGTAGATCGTGTAGCCGCCGAACAGCTCGTCCGCGCCCTCACCGGACAGCACCGCCTTGACGTGCTTGCGGGCCTCGCGGGCGATGAACCACAGCGGGACCAGCGCGGGGTCCGCCACCGGGTCGTCGAGGTACCAGACGATGAGCGGCAGGACCTCCATCATCTCGTCCGCCGTCACCGTCCGGACCACGTGCTTCACGCCGATCGCGGCGGCCGACTCGGCGGCGACGTCGACCTCGGAGTAGCCCTCGCGCTCGAACCCGGTGGTGAACGCGATCAGGTTCGGGTTGTGCTCCTTGGCCAGCGTGGCGGTGGCCGTGGAGTCGATGCCGCCCGAGAGGAAGGCGCCGACGGTGACGTCGGGGTCGGAGATCATGTGCTTGCCGACCGAGTCGCGCATCACATCGGCGATGCGCTGGTGCAGCTCTTCGGCCTCGGCCTGGGTGTTCACCGGCTTCGCGCTGAACTGCGGGTGGAAGTAGCGGGTGAACTTCACCTCACCGCCGGGGACCACCTCGAACGACGTCCCGGACTCGACGCGGCGGATCGCGGTGTGCAGCGACTCCGGCTCGGGCACGTACTGCAGCACCAGGTAGTGCTGAAGCGCCTTCCGGTCCAGCTCCTGCGCGACGCCGAGGGTGTCCGACAGCTCCAGCAGGCTCTTCTTCTCGCTGGAGAACGCCACCCCGCCGGGGCCCGCCGAGTAGAAGAGCGGCTTGATCCCGAACGGGTCGCGCGCGCCGAAGACGCGCTTCTCCTGGGAGTCCCAGATCATGAAGGCGAACATCCCGCGCAGCCGCTTGACCCAGTCGGCGCCCAGGTAGTGGAAGCCGGCGACGATGGCCTCGCCGTCGCCCTCGGTCTCGAACTTCGCGCCGTGCTTCTCCGCGAGCTCTTCGCGCAGCTCCACGTAGTTGTAGATCTCGCCGTTGAAGTTCATCGTGTAGCGGCCCGGCGCCTCCGGCGGCCCCCAGACCAGCGGCTGGTGGGCGTGGTCGACGTCGATGAAGGCGAGCCGGTTGAAGCCGTAGACGACCTCGGCGTCGGCCCAGGTGTCCTGCTCGTCGGGGCCGCGGTGGCGCTGGCAGCGCATGGCCGCCCCGACGGCTTCACGCGCGTTCGCCGCGCCGGTCTCGGTCGCGCAGATCAGTCCAAGCAGGCCGCACACGGGTACTCACACACCTTCAGGGTCTTCGCCGGCTGGGGAGCGCCCAGTATGCCGGGCGGGCCGTGGCGCGTATTACGCGCGTCGAGGGTTACCCCTTGGTCAGCGCGGAGCGTGAACTCGGCTAGGCTCCGGCCTGTCACAAAGATCTGTCGTAGGAGGCTCTGGGTGAAAGGGCGAGGCGCAGTGGGACAACCCAAGCGCACCCTGGGGAAGCGGACCGCGCGCATCGCTGCGCTGGCCGTGCTGGTCGCGCTGACCGCGACGGGCTGCTCCGGCGACGAGATCCTGCGGTTCGGCTGGCCGGTCGGCGTCACGCGGCAGGCCAACGAGATGCGCACGTTGTGGACCTGGACCGTGGTGGCCGCGCTGGTCGTGGGCGCCATCGTGTGGGCCCTGATCTTCTGGACCGCGGCGTTCCACCGGAAGAAGAAGACCGCCGACGGCGAGCCGGAGGAGCTGCCCCGGCAGTTCCAGTACAACATCCCGCTCGAGCTGTTCACGGTCGTCGTCCCGACGATCATGGTCTGCGTCCTGTTCTTCTTCACCGCGACGACGGAGTCGAAGGTCCTGGACAAGATCCCGAACCCGGACGTCAAGGTCCAGGTCGTGGCCTTCCAGTGGAACTGGGAGTTCAAGTACGAGGACGCCAACGCGGCGAAGCCCGACGGCAGCGGCCAGGTCAGCACGGTCGGCTCGTCCGGCGAGATCCCGCTGCTGGTGCTCCCGGTCGGCAAGGTCATCGAGTACGACCTGATCTCCACCGACGTCATCCACTCCTTCTGGGTGCCTGAGTTCCACTTCAAGCGGGACGTCATGCCGAACCCGGACAAGAACAACCAGGACAGCTCCTTCCAGAACACGATCGACCGCGAAGGCTCCTTCGTCGGCCGGTGCGCGGAGCTGTGCGGCACCTACCACTCGGTGATGAACTTCGAGGTCCGCGCGCTGTCGGCGGACAAGTACGACGCGTACATCGCGCTCCGCAAGCAGGTGAACCCGGCCACCGGCCAGACGTTCACCGCGTCCGAGGCGCTTTCGAAGATGAACTGCGGCGAGCTGTGCACCCCGCACGCGGTGACCACCCAGCCGTTCAACACCGACCGCACGGCACGCTCCGCGTCCAACTGACGCTGGTTCACACAGGGAGTTAGGAAGACCCATGAAGGTCGAAGCCCGCATCTTCTTCATCGTGGCGATCTTCGCCGTGTTCATGGCGGCCGTGTACTGGGTGTGGACCGCGCTGGCCGCCACCCACGGGCCCGAGCCGGTGGGCATCGTCTCGCTGTTCCTGACCGGTGGCCTGGCGTTCCTCGCGGGCAGCTACATGCAGTTCGTCTCCCGGCGCATCGAACCGCGCCCGGAAGACCGCGAGGACGCCGAGATCAGCGACGGTGCCGGCGAGCTGGGCTTCTTCAGCCCGGGCAGCTACTGGCCGATCGCCATGGCGGCCACCGCCGCCCTCGCCGCGCTGGCACTGGCGTTCTTCCACATCTGGCTGCTCGTCATGGCGCTGATCGCGCTGCTCATCACGATCGGCGGGCTGGTGTTCGAGTACCACACGGGTCCGTCGCACGACTGACCTTCGCACCTTTCGACTGGCCGCTGCGCTGTGGACTCAGCGCGGCGGCCAGTACTGCGAGCATCCCCAGTGCCTCCGGCCAGGTCGGGCGGTGGCCGTAGAAGGCGACGTCCACCAGCACCGCGACCACCGGGTAGAGGTAGGACAACAGCGCCACCGTCGTGGTCGGCAGCTTGCCGATGCTCGCGTACATCAGCACGTACATCAGTGCGGTGTGGACAGTGCCCAGCAGCACGAGCCAGAGCAGTTCGCGCGGGGCCGTCGGCAGCGGCGTGACGAGCAGCGCAGGCGCCAGCAGGACCGCGCCCACCGTCGTCTGGACGGCCGCGAGCAGGTGCGGGCGGATGTGCTTCAGCTGCTTCGCGACGAAGGACGCTCCGGCGTAGAGCAGGGCCGCGCCGAGCGCCAGCCCGATCCCGGCGAGCCGGACGGGCTTGCCGTCCTCGCCGTGTGCGGACAGGGAGATCAGCGTCACGCCGCCGAACGCGATCGCGCCCCTTGCCAGGTGGCTCTTGGCGACCTTTTCGCCGAGGAACGCCGCCGCCAGGCCGACCAGGATCAGCGGCTGGGTGTGGTAGACGACCGTGCTGACCGAGATCGACGACAGCGCGTAGGACGCGAACAGCAGCACCCAGTTGCCGACGAGGAACAGCCCGCCGAGGACGGCCAGCCCGAGGTCGCGCTTCGAGGGCCGCCAAGCGGGCAGCCAGCCGCGGGCGAGGCACCAGAGCGCCAGCAGCGCCCCGCCGACGAAGCAGCGGGCGAAGGCCACGGCGGGGGCGGCCGCGCCGCTCTCGAGGACGACGGCGCCGATCGTGCCGGACATCGCCATCGCCGCGGACCACTGGAGCAGCGGGCGGGTTTCGGAGTTCGTCATGGCGTTCAGGTTCGTCCGGTCCTGCTCGTCCGACCAGTGTCAGAGATGACAATGGCCGCAAAACTTGTGACATGCTGGCCGCCATGGACGTCAACCGGGTCGCCGTGGTGCTCGCGGACCACGTTTCGCCGTTCGAGCTCGGCGTCGCGTGCGAGGTCTTCGGCACCGACCGCAGCGCCGACGGCATCGAGGGCTGGGACTTCGGCGTCTGCTCGCCTTCGGGCGCGCCGGTGCCGAGCTGGTCGGGCTTCGGGCTGTCGGGGCTGCGGGACCTGGACTTCGCGGCGTCGTCGGACCTGCTGATCGTGCCGACGTGCGCGCCCCGGACAGCACCGCCGCCCGCGCCGGTGCTGGACGTCCTGCGCGACGCGGCGGCCCGGGGAGCGTGGGTGGCGGGGTTCTGCGCGGGCGTGTTCACGCTGGGCTACGCGGGCCTGCTCGACGGCCGTCGCTGCACGGTCCACTGGGTGTACGAGGCGGAGTTCCGCGCCCGCTTCCCGGCGGCGTCGGTGGACACGCAGGCGCTGTACGCCGACGACAGCGGGATCTTGACGAGCGCGGGCACGGTGGCGGCGGTGGACCTGTGCCTGCACCTGGTCCGGCGGCTGCGCGGCGTCACGGCGGCGACGACGCTGGCGCGCCGCATGGTGGCGGCGCCCTTCCGCGCCGGCGGGCAGGCGCAGTTCGTCCAGGCGCCGGTGCCTTCCGTCCCGGACGACTCGGTGGTGGCGGAGGCGCTGGAGTGGGTCGAGCGGCGGCTGGACCAGCCGTTCACGGTGGCCGAGCTGGCCCGGCGGAGTGGTTTGGGAGAACGAACGTTCCTGCGGCGGTTCTCGGCGGCCACGGGGACGACACCGCACCGGTGGCTGACGGAGCGTCGGCTGGACCGGGCCCAGGCGTTGCTGGAGGAGGGGCGCCTGTCGGTGGAGGACATCGCGACGGCGTGCGGCTACGCCTCGGCGGCGGCCCTGCGGCACCAGTTCAGCCGGTTGCGGGGGACGAGCCCGACGTCATATCGGACTGCGTTCCGCGGCTGACCGTTCTCCGCAGGGCTGGCGACGTGGGACCGGGCCGCGACTTGCGTGATCAGGCCCGGAACTCGCGTGTCTGGACTCGTGAACCGCGTGATTGGAGCCGGAACTCGCGAGTTCCGGCTCCAATCACGCGAGTTCCGGTCTGGATCACGCGAGTTCCGGCTCGGAGCGCGGAACGGCGGGTCAGCTGAAGGCGATCCAGCGGTCCAAGACCGCCGCGGCAGCGCCGGAATCGATGGCCTCGGCGGCCTTCACCAGCCCGTCGCGGAGGTCGTCCTCGAGGGAACTCGAGAATCCGTCGAACGCTGCCAAAGCCGCGGCAGCGTTGATCAACACCGCGTCCCGCACTGGGCCCGGCTTGCCGCCCACCAGCTCGCGGACCACCTCGGCGTTCGCCGCGGCGTCGCCGCCGCGCAGGTCCGCGGCGGTAGCGCGGGGCACGCCCAGCGTGGCCGGGTCCAGGGAACGCGAAGTCACCGTTCCGCCTGACACCACCCACACCGTCGAGGTGGTGGTCGTGGTGATCTCGTCGAGGCCGTCGTCGCCGCGGACCACCAGTGCCGTCGTTCCCCGGCGGGCGAACACCTCCGCCAGCACGTGCGTCTTGTCCTCGTACGCGCAGCCGATCAACGCACTTCCCGGCTGGGCCGGGTTCGTCAGCGGGCCGAGCAGGTTGAACGTCGTCGGGATGCCGAGCTCGCCGCGGACCGGGCCCGCGTGCCGCAGGGCCGGGTGGAACGCCGACGCCAGGAAGAACCCCACGCCGACTTCGGTGAGGCTGCGCTGGACGTCTTCCGGAGGCAGCGAAATCGTGACGCCGAGCGCCTCCAGGACGTCCGCCGCGCCGGACTTCGACGACGCGCTGCGGTTGCCGTGCTTGGCCACCGGCGCTCCGGCCGCCGCCGTGACGATCGTCGCCATCGTCGAGATGTTCACCGAGTTCGACCCGTCGCCGCCGGTGCCGACGATGTCGACGGCCGGGCGGTCCAGTTCGACCCGCTTGGCGTGCGCCAGCATCGTGGCCGCCATCCCCGCGATCTCGGCCGGCGTCTCGCCCTTGGCGCGCAACGCCACCGCGAACCCGGCGATCCGGGCCGGGCTCGCCGCGCCGCTCATGATCTGGTCCATCGCCCACGCCGTGTCCTCCTCGGACAGGTCGACGCGGGCGACGAGCTGCTTGAGCAGCGGCGGCCAGGTGCGGGGGACCGGGGTGGTCACCGGGCTCAGCCGTTCACGGCGGGGACCCGTCGCGCGCGCAGCACGTCGGCGACGGTCTCCGCGGCGGTCAGCGGGTCCAGCGGGTGCACCAGCACGGCGTCCGCCTGCGACCACGTCGCCAGCCAGCGGTCGTCCCGGCGCCGCACCGCGACCACGATCGGGGGGCAGTCGGCGATCTCGCTCTTCAACTGCCGGCACAAGCCGATGCCGCCGGTCGGCTGCGCCTCGCCGTCGAGGATCGCCAGGTCGACGTTGCCCGCGTCCACCTCGGACAGCACGTCCGCGATCCCGGTCGCCTCGACGTAGTCCACGCGCGCCAGATCCGCGGCGGGCCGCCGGCCGACCGCGTTCACGATCGCTTCGCGCACCTCCGCCTTGTGGCTGAACACCAGGACCCGCATCGACCGCTCGCCCATTTTGAGCACGCCTCCGTCTCGTCGCCACACAACTCAGCCGATCGTATCGGCCGAGACCGACATCACGCGGTCGGCTCCGGCTGGAGCGCGTCCCAGCCCAGCGCGTCGCCCCCGAGGCGCTGCGCCAGACCCGCCATCCGGGACCGTTCCTGGGCGCAGTGCAGGGCGTCGAGCACCTGGACGCGGACCGCGTGGACCCTCGTCAGGTCGCCGGAAACAGCCTGTTCTCGCAGGTCATAGCCGTCTTGGGCGAGGATCGACGCCGCCTCGGCGAGCCGGTCCGGCGGCAGCAGCAGGTGGTGCCGCAGGACGGCCGGTGCCGTGCTGACCCAGGCGGGTGAACCGGCGAGGACGGCCGAGTCCGCGACGGCGGGGTCGAAGGCCTCGGCGACGATCTCCAGACCGGGCGTTTCCGGCGTCAGACCGGGGCTTTCGCGCTTCTTGACCAGGTTGAGCAGGCGGTTCACCAAACCCATGAGTAGCTCTCCCCTTCCCGGGCATTCACTGTGATCGGTTACGCAGGCGGCTCGCCGTGGACCCACCCGGCGGAGCGGCGGTGCGAGAGGACATAATGCGACGCGTGACAACGGCAGCTCCCACCATCAGTCAGCGGGTCCACTCGCTGAACCGGCCGAACATGGTCAGTGTCGGCACCATCGTGTGGCTGTCCAGCGAGCTGATGTTCTTCGCCGGACTGTTCGCGATGTTCTTCACCGTCAAGGCGCAGAACTCCTCCGGCCAGTGGCCGCCGCCGTTGCACGGCGAGGAGTTCCACCTCAACGTGGCGTACGCGATCCCGTTCACGGTGATCCTCGTGCTGTCCTCGCTGACCTGCCAGTTCGGCGTGTTCGCGGCCGAGCGGGGCGACGTCTACGGACTCCGCCGCTGGTACATCATCACGTTGATCATGGGCGCGATCTTCGTCGGCGGCCAGGCCAACGAGTACCACAACCTCGTCGAAGAGGGGATGACGATCCCGTCCGGCCCGTTCGGCACGGTCTTCTACCTCGCGACCGGGTTCCACGGCCTGCACGTCATCGGCGGGCTCATCGCCTTCGTGTACCTGCTCATCCGCACGAAACTGAGCAAGTTCACGCCCGCCCAGGCCACGTCGGCGATCGTCGTGTCCTACTACTGGCACTTCGTCGACATCGTGTGGGTCGGCCTGTTCGGTGTGATCTACCTCCTTCCGTAGGTCCGCCCAGCCGCCACCACCTTCTCCATCGGCCTGAACTGACAGCAAGGGTTGCCGCAAGATGACCACCAGCACCAAGTCCTCGGAGCGCCGCTACCGCGCGCGGTCGAAGCTGCGGAGGCGGTTCGCCGGCCTGCTCGCGCTCGGTATCGCGCTGGTGGGCGCCGGCGCCCTGTACGCCGTGTTCGCCCCGGAGCCGCAGACCGCGCAGGCCCAGGGCACGCCGGCGCAGCTGCGCCTCGGCGAGCAGGTCTACAACAACACCTGCATCGCGTGCCACGGCGCGAACCTCGAGGGCGTGCAGGACCGCGGGCCGAGCCTGATCGGCATCGGCGACGCCGCGGTGTACTTCCAGACCTCTTCGGGCCGCATGCCCGCCTCGCGCCAAGAGGCGCAGATCGAGCGCAAGCCGCCGAAGCTGACCGAGGCCGAGATCGACGCGGTCGGCGCCTACATCCAGGCGCACGGCGGCGGCGTCCAGCGTCCCGCCGAGAAGGGCGAGGCCCTGCGCGGGTCCGACCCGGCCCGCGGTGGCGAGCTGTTCCGCCTCAACTGCGCTTCGTGCCACAACTTCACCGGCCGCGGCGGCGCGCTGTCCGCCGGCAAGTACGCGCCGAACCTGGACCCGGCCAGCGAAGAGCAGATCTACACGGCGATGCTCACCGGGCCGCAGAACATGCCGAAGTTCTCCGACCGGCAGCTGTCGCCGGAGGAGAAGAAGGACATCGTCGCCTACGTGAAGTCGGTGTCCGACGGCAACAACAACCCAGGCGGCAACGGCCTCGGCGGGGTCGGCCCCGCTTCCGAGGGCGTGATCGCCTTCATCGTCGGGATCGCCGCGCTGATCGGCGCGACGTTGTGGATTGGATCGAAGGCATGAGTGCCGAGGGGCCTAAGCCGCCGACGGAGGCGGAGCTGGCGGAGATGGACCGGGACCAGCTGGTCAAGCTGGGCGGCGCGCTCGACGGTGTCGAGCTCGTCGAGTACCCGACCCCGTGGCCCGTGGAGGGCACCCGCGCGGAGAAGCGGGCCGAGCGCCTGGTGGCGTTCTGGTTCGGCCTGTCCGCGCTGGCCGGGATCGGCTTCGTCGTCGCGCTCATCTGGTGGCCGTGGCAGTACGAGGCGCCGGACAACGAGAGCGGCCACTTCTGGTACAGCCTCTACACCCCGATGCTCGGTCTCACGCTCGGCCTGGCCATCCTCGGCCTCGGCATCGGCGTGATCCTGTACACGAAGAAGTTCGTGCCCGCCGAGGTCGCGGTGCAGGAGCGCCACGACGGTGACGGGCAGGGGTCGGCCGAGGTCGACCGCCAGACGATCCTCGCGCACCTGGCCGACGCCGGGAGCCGCAGCACCATCGGCCGCCGGTCGCTGGTCAAGCGCTCGGCGATCGCCGGGGCCGGCGCGCTGGGCCTCGCGGCCGCGGCGCTGCCGCTGGCGTCCTTCATCAAGGACCCGTGGAAGGACACCGACAACCGGGCGTCGCTCTGGCACACCGGCTGGCTGCCGAACTTCCCCGGCGAGAAGGTCTACCTGCGCCGCGACACCGGCAAGCCGGTCGAGGTGGAGCACGGCAAGGAAACCGAGATCGCGCTGCTCAAGGCCGAGGACCTCGACGCCGGCGCGATGGAGACCGTGTTCCCGTTCCGCGAGTCCGAGCGGAACGACGCGGAGGCCCTGGCGGCCGCGCTGACCCGGATCGACAACCCGGTCATGCTGATCCGCCTGCGCCCGACCGACGCCGCCAAGGTGGTCAAGCGGGCCGGCCAGGAGGACTTCAACTTCGGCGACCTCTACGCGTACACGAAGATCTGCAGCCACGTCGGCTGCCCGACCTCCCTGTACGAGCAGCGGACCAACCGGATCCTGTGCCCGTGCCACCAGTCGCAGTTCGACGCCCTCCACTACGCGAAGCCGATTTTCGGTCCGGCGACCCGTCCGCTGGCCCAACTACCGATCACGGTGGACGAAGAGGGATACTTGATCGCGCGAGGCGACTTCATCGAGGCCATCGGTCCGGCCTTTTGGGAGCGTAAGTCATGAGTTCACTCACCACGCCGACCAAGGGCGCGAGTGCCGTCGAACGGCACTTGGGCGAGGCCGCGGACAACGCCGACCAGCGGTACCACGCGGCCAAGGGCCTGCGACACCAGCTGAACAAGGTGTTCCCGACCCACTGGTCGTTCCTGCTGGGCGAGATCGCGCTCTACAGCTTCATCATCCTGCTGCTCACCGGCGTGTACCTGACGCTGTTCTTCGACCCCTCCATGCAGGAGGTCGTCTACCACGGCAGCTTCAAGAACATGCAGGGCCTGGAGATGTCGCGGGCCTTCGCCACCACGCTGGACCTCTCGTTCGACGTGCGCGGCGGCCTGTTCATGCGGCAGCTGCACCACTGGGCCGCCCTGATCTTCGTCGCGGCGATGGCCGTGCACATGCTGCGGATCTTCTTCACCGGCGCGTTCCGGCGCCCGCGTGAGGCCAACTGGGTGATCGGCGGCCTGCTGCTGATCCTGGGCTGCTTCGAAGGCTTCTTCGGCTACTCGCTGCCGGACGACTTGCTCTCCGGTACCGGTATTCGCGCGACGTTGTCGGGCATCGTGTTGTCGGTGCCGGTGATGGGCACCTGGATCCACTGGGCGCTGTTCGGCGGGGAGTTCCCCGGCGACGTGATCATCCCGCGGCTGTACACGCTGCACATCCTGCTGCTGCCGGGCATCATGCTCGCCCTGGTCGGGGCGCACCTGGCGCTGGTCTGGTACCAGAAGCACACGCAGTTCCCGGGCGTGCGCCGCAAGGAGACCAACGTCGTCGGCGTCCGGATCATGCCGTACTTCGCGCTCAAGGGCGGGGCGTTCTTCACCCTGGTCGTCGGCGTGCTGGCGCTGATGTCGGGCCTGTTCCAGATCAACCCGGTGTGGAACTTCGGCCCGTACAACCCGGCGCAGGTGTCGGCGGGCTCCCAGCCCGACTGGTACATGGCCTGGGCCGACGGCATGCTCCGGATCTGGCCGGCGTGGGAGGTCTACCTCGGGAACTACACGATCCCGGCGGTGTTCTTCCCCGGCGCGGTCGGCATGCCGGTCCTGATCGGCCTGCTCCTGGCCTACCCGTTCCTCGAGCGGAAGCTGTCCAAGGACACCGCGCACCACAACCTGCTTCAGCGGCCCCGGGACGCACCGGTCCGCACAGCGCTGGGTGCGATGGCACTGGGCTTCTTCATGGTCATCGAGCTGTCCGGCTTCAACGACATCATCGCCGACAGCTTCGACATCTCGCTGAACGCGACGACGTGGGCGGGCCGCATCGGCGTGCTCATCGTGCCGCCGGTGGCCTACTACCTGACCTACCGGCTCTGCCTGGGCCTGCAGCGGGCCGACCGCGAGGTGCTGGAGCACGGCGTCGAGACGGGCATCATCAAGCGGCTGCCGCACGGTGAGTTCATCGAGGTCCACCAGCCGCTCGGTGGCGTCGACAGCCACGGCCACGCGGTCCCGCTCGAGTACCAGGGCGCTTCGGTGCCGAAGAAGATGAACAAGCTGGGCTCGGCCGGTCAGGCCGTCCCGGGCACGTTCTGGTCGCCGGACCCGGCCGAGGAGACCGTCGCGCTGCAGCGGGCCCACGGCAACGGGCACGGCAACGGCCACTCGGTCACCCAGGGCGAGCCGGGCGAGTTCGAGAGCATCGAGACGGCCGAGGCCGCCAAGCGCTCGGACCACTAGCTCCACGCACGACGAAGGCCACCTCCCGCGGGAGGTGGCCTTCGTCGTGTCCTGAGTCTTGCTGCTCCGGAGCGGCTGACTGGCAGCGCTTCGAGCAGCGTCGCGGGCGCTTCGCTCAGTCCTCGGCGCCGATCGCGAAGGCCTGCTCGGTGTCGGCGCGGGAGTACGACCGGAACGCGATGTGCGTGACGGTGTCCAGCACCCCCGGCACCTTCCCGATCCGGCCGGGGATGAGGTCGGCCAGCTCCTCGTGGGCGGACACCTTGACGGTGGCGATGAGGTCGACGTCCCCGGCGCACGAGTAGACCTCGCCGACGCCGTCGATGTCGGCGATCGCCTGCGCCGCGTCCGGGATCGCGTCCGCCTCAACCTGGATCAACACGATCGCGGTGATCACCTGGGTCCTCCAAGACTCGTCTGCGGGGGTCGCCCGCGATCCTAGGCCGCGGTGTGCGCCAGCCAGTGCTCGGCCAGCGACCGGTCACCCGTGATCGTGACGCGGTCCGCGGGCAGCCGCCGGGTGAGGACGAGCAGCAGGTCCCGGACGGGGCCGGCCAGGGTGACGTCGGCCGTGTTCGTCTCCCGGGTCCACCGGACGCCGCCGGGTTCGCGGGTGATCAGCCAGCCTCGGTCCTGGTCCGGTCGAAGCTGGAGGGTCTGGCCGGTGCCGCACAGCTCGGCGAAGTCCGGCCGGAGGCTCGCGGTGACCGGGTTCGCGAGCATGTCCAGCCACTCGCCGATCGCGTCGGCCGCGAGGTCCGGGGCCACTTCGAAGGCGGTTCCCGTGGCCAGCGCCGCGTCCGCGTGGTGGATCGTGGTGTCGTGGAGCATCCGGCGCAGCCAGAACTTCGCGGGTTGCTCGCCGAAGAACGTCCAGACTGGCGTTTCGCCCGCGTCCAGGACGGTCTTGGCGAGGTCGTCGGCGCCCTGGCGGAGCCAGTCGGCCCAGGTCTCCGGGGCGCCGGGATCGGCGTCGACCGGGTCGGGAACCGGCGACGGCCCGGATCTGACGATGTCCGCGGACCAGCGGTGGGCCTGGCCGATGTGGCCGACGAGCACCCGCAGCGGCCAGTCCGGGCAGGTGGGGACGCGGGCGTCCGGGTCGGCGCCGGTGACGGTCTCCGCGAACGCGGCGGTGCGGGCGTGCAGTGCCTCGGCGAGGCTGGTGGTGTCCATGGCCGTACCGTAGGAATTCCACCCGGCTGGAGGTTCGACCGAAGGTGACCGAAGACACACTCGGGATCGGCGACCTCGCGCGGCGGACGGGGGTGCCGGTCCGCACGATCCGGTTCTACTGCGACGAGGGGCTGCTGGAGCCCGCCCGCAGCGTCGGTGGCCACCGGCGGTTCGACCGGGCGACGGTCGACCGCCTGACCCTGGTGCGGCGGCTGCGCGGGCTCGGGCTGGGGCTGCGTTCGATCACCGATGTGCTGACCGGAAGCCGGTCGCTGGACGAGGCGGTGGCCGCCGAGCGCGCGGCGCTGGACCGCGAGGTGGCGACGCTGGCCTGGCGGCGTTCGGTGCTGCGCGCGGTGGAGGAGTCTTCGCCCGCGGACCGGGCGGCCCGGCTCGAGCTGCTGTCGGCGGTGCAGGACGGGTTCGCGGCGCACGAGGCGCTCGTCCGCCTCTGGCACCCGATGACGACGGGCCCGATCCCACCGGACACGGCCCGGATGTTCCTGGACGTCAGCGCGCCGCGGCCGCCGGAGCAGCCGTCGACGGGGCAGGTGGTGGCGTACGCGTCGATGGTGGTGCTGGCGGCGGACCCGACCCTCTCCGGCCACGTGCGGGCGAGCACGCTGGCCGGCCACGAGCGAGTCGCGGACCTGGGCACGCTCCACGCGGACGTGGGGTCGGCGTGCGAGCTGGCGTTCCCCTCGGTGGCTGCGGGGGCTTCGCCGTCGCCTGGGCCGGCGCTGGACCGGTTCGTGGCGGCCCACGCGGCGGCGGTGGGGGCGGGGGACACGCCGGAGTTCCGCCGGGCGCTGAACCTCCGGACGGCGCCTGACCGGGATGCGCGGGTGCGGCGGTATTGGGATCTGGCGGGAGAGGTCACCGGGGAGCCCGCGCCGATGGGGGTCACGCACACCTGGCTGCTGGACGCTCTGGACCGCTCGGTCGCCTGAGCGACGACCAGTCCGGTGTGATCAGGCCCGTAACTCGCGTGATCACACCCGTGACTCACGTGATTGGGGCCGTAACTCGCGAGTTACGGCCCCAATCACGCGAGTTCCGGCTCGGATCACGTTGAAGGCGAACCCTGGGCACCGCGGCGGAGCCGGCGATCCGTCTCAGCCCACGTGCTCCAGGGAATGCGCCGTCGAGACCAGGTCCAGCCACCCCAGCCACCCGGCCACCGCGGCCGGCTCCGCCCACGGGCGTGTCGTCCGCACCAGCCGTACCCCCGGCCGGGCCAGCCAGCGCAGCAACACCCCCACCTCCTCCGGTGGCGCGCCGTTCAGCGGTCCCGGGTCCGGCAGCACCGTCTCCGCCGAGGCGACCAGTACGTCCACCACCGGCATCGGCGGCACCCCGCGCCGGGCCACTCCCGCCGAGGCCAGGCGGCCGTAGCGGATCACCGCCAGCTCCCAGCCCCCGTTGCCGTCCGGAGCCGCCGCGATCAGCTCCGCGATCGACGCCAGCGCCGTCTGGCGGTGGGCTCGCCCCAGCGCGCGGATCAGCGCCGCCAGCTCATCGCGGTGGCGGGCCGCCTGCTCGAAGTGCCGGCCCTCCGCCAGGCGCTCGACCTGGGCGGCCGCGACGTGCAGCGGGCGGCCGTCGAGGCCCGCGATCAGCCCCGACACCGACTCGACCGCCGGGACGTACGCCTCCACGCTCTGCCGCCCCGCGCACGGCGCTCCACAGCGCCCCAGCTCCGCCAGCACGCACGGGGTCCCCTTCGCCGTCCGCGGCGAGATCCGCTGCGTGCACGTCCGCAGCCCCGACGCCCCGGCCAGCGTGTCCGCCGTCGCCTTCGCGTCCGCCTGGTTGCGGAACGGGCCCAGCACCCCCGGCCGCGGCAGCCGGACCACCGACAGCCGCGGGAACGCCTCCTCCGTCAGCCCGACCCACCAGCCCTGGTGCCGGTTCTTCGACCGCCGGTTGTAGGCGGGCCGGTGCGCCGCGATGAGCCGCAGCTCGCGCACCTCCGCCTCCAGCGCGTGCGCGCACACCACGTGGTCGACGCGCTCGGCCAGCGCGACCATCTCGCGGATCCGGCTCCGCCCCTCCGACCCGGTGAAGTAGGTCCGCACGCGACGCCGCAGGTCCTTCGCCGTGCCGACGTACAGGACCTCGTCCTTCGGCCCTTTGAACAGGTAGACGCCCGGCGCCGCCGGCAGGTCCGCCGCCAGGTGCCGCTTGGCCCGCTGCGCCACCGTGACCTCGGGCAGGTACCCCATCAGCTCCTCGAGCGAATGGACACCCAGGTTGCCGACGCGCTCCAGCAGCCCGTGCAGCACGTCGACCGTGGCGCGCGCGTCGTCGAGCGCCCGGTGCGTCGGCCGCGTCCGCGCGCCGAACAGCAACGCCAGCGCAGTGAGGTTATAGCGGCCCACCTCGTCACGCGGCACCACCCGCCGCGCCAGCCGGACCGTGCAGACGACCGTCAGCTTCGGCCACACGTAGCCGTGCCCCTCGCACGCCGCCCGCATGTGGGACGTGTCGAACCCCGAGTTGTGCGCCACCAGCACCGCACCGCCGATGAACTCCAGGAACGCCGGCAGCACCTCCTCGATCGGCGGCGCGTCGTAGACCATCGCCTGCGTGATGCCCGTCAGCGACACGATCTGCGGCGGGATCGCCATCCCCGGGTTCACGAGCGTCGCGAACTCGCCCAGGATCTCGCCCGCGCGGACCTTCACCGCGCCGATCTCGGTGATCCCCGACGGCCCCGGCGCGGCCCCGGTCGTCTCGAGGTCGAACACCACGAAAGTCGTGTCCCGCAAGGGAGTTCCGAGCTCGTCGAACGCGAGCTGTGCCTGGATCGAACGCATGTGCGGGAGAGTAGAGGCGACCACCGACATTTTTCGAGTGGTCCGGACGGTACCCACGGTTTCCGGTCGTGCCCGGTCCGTGTGCCGCGCGGCGCGTGATGGGGGGCCGGGGCCTACCCTGGACCAATGCACCCGCAGCCGCTCGTGCCGGAGCCGCCCGAGGACCCCACCGGTCCGTCGGGTGTCGCGTCGCGGCCTGAGCAGGCTGAAGAGCCCGCGGACCAGGACGGGCGGCCGGATCCGGCCACCTGGCCGGCGCTGCCCGAGCCCGTCCGCGACCGGATCGCCGAGCTCTCGGCGGCCGCCGTCGCCAAGCTGCCCGCCACGGACGTGCCCCGCCAGCTGCGGCCCGTCGCCAAGTTCGCCCCGGCCAAACGGGCCAAGCTCGGCGGCGCTGCCTTGCTCACGGCGCTCGGCGAGTCGTCCCAGTTCCGCACGGCGGTCATCGAATGGCTGCGCGAGCACCGCACCGACGCGCTCGACCCCAACGCGGCCGACTCGGTCGCCGCGGCGGCCGCCGCCGTCCTGCTCGGCGAGTCCGGCGCCGCCGGGCGTGTCCGGCTCGTGGCCAAGAACGCCGAGGAAAACGTCCTGCGCGCCGAACGCGACGCCGCCCTGGCCCGCAGCCAGCGTCTCGAAGGCGAACTCACGCAGCTGCGCGTCGAGCTCGCCGAGGCGAAGAAGGCCGCTGAAGGCGCGCGAGGCGAGCGCGAGGGCGAAGTCGAGAAGCTTTTGAAGCGCCTTCGCGAGCAAGGCGTCCAGCTCCGCCAAGCGAAGGACGCGGCCGAAGCGGCGTCCGCCGAGACCGCGCGCGGGTCGGCCGCCCGCGCCGACGAGATCGCCGCCCTCACCGCCCAGCTCGAGCGCGAACGCCAGCGCGTCGCCAGCGAGCGCACCCGCGCCGAACGCGCGGTCGCCGACGCCGACATCGCCCGCCAGTCCGCCCGGGAGGCCCGCCAGGCCGACGAAGTGCGGCTGGCGCTGCTCATCGACACCATCGACGGCGCGGTCACCGGGCTGCGCCGCGAACTCGCCCTCGGCGCCCGCGGCGCGCGTCCCGCCGACATGGTCCGCGGCGCCAGCACCGGCTCCGGCCAGGGCGGCAAGATCGCCGACGTGTCCACGTTGGACCGCTACCTGGCGCTGCCGAACGTGCACCTGATCGTCGACGGCTACAACGTCACCAAGACCGGCTACCCGGAGCTGGCGCTGGCCGACCAGCGCGACCGGCTGATCCACCAGCTGTCCGCCCTGGCGGCGCGCACTTCGGCCGAGGTGACGGTCGTGTTCGACGGCGCGGGCGTGCTGTCGGTCCCGGCTTCGGTGCCCCGCGGGGTGCGGGTGCTGTTCTCCGACCGCGGCGTCCTGGCCGACGACGTGATCCGCAACCTGGTCGCGATGGAGCCCGCGGGCCGGCCCATGGTCGTGGCGACGTCGGACCGCGCGGTGGCGGACTCCGTGCGCGGTGGCGGGGCTCACCCGACGCCGTCCGCGGTGCTGGTCAGCCGCCTTTCGCGGGTCTGATCGGTCCCTCGCGGCCGGTTCGCGAACGTCTTGAATGAGTCATTCAGGACCTCCGAAGACCTGAATGACTCATTCAAGACGTCTGCCGGCCGCCGTTTCGCCCGTGTGGGGGCCGCCTGCGCCGCGACGCCGGTGCTGGTCAGCCGCCTCTTCCGGGTCTGACCGACGGAAATTGTCGGTGGTGGCGCCTACCGTCCTCCTCAGTCAGTCCCGGCGTGAGGAGGAGCACATGAACGACACCCCTGAGCTGTCCGAAGTGGACGTCTCGCACATTTCGGTTTCGGACATCGAAAGCGTGGTGGTCGACTGCGACCGCTGCGTGGTCCGCGGCATCTCCTGCCACGACTGCGTCGTGAGCGTGCTGCTGGGCGCGCCACCCGCTGTCGTGTGGGACCCCGACGAGCGGCGGGCCCTGGACGCGTTCGCCGACGCGGGCATGATGCCCCGGCTTCGGCTGGTCGAAGGACCCGTCCCGAGGACGGCCTGATGGGCCCGTTTCGTGTCGGCGCGCCGAGTGGTCGATCGGGTCAGGTGAACGGTAGGTAGCCGAATCGGGCCCGGAAGAAACCCCAGCGTGTAACGCCCATCACATGTTTTCTCCCCTGCTGGTCCGATGGTGTTTCGCGGCGCTACGGAGAGTTTTTGCCCCTGGGGTGGTGGACGTGGTGGCGGTCTTTTCGTAACCTGTCCGAGATCTCGTGGCCCCTGGCCGTCGATAAGGGCGGCGACACGGGATCGCCGCCGGACGCAGCTTTGTCGGGAAGCTGGGAACCGGAACCACCACCGCGTCGCAACCTGTTGCGGCAGAAGACGGCTCGCGCGCGGTGTGGGACAGCGGCGAAGAGGAACCCCCCGACCTCTTCGTGCCCCGGTCCCCTCGGCGGCCGAGACGCAAAGGAGACCCGCGCGACCGTGCAGTCGCATTCCCTCAGGCGCGTGGTTTCAGGTGCCCTCGCCGCGGCTTCGGTGATCACCCTCGTCACCGTCGCCCAGCCCACGGCCACCGCCGCCCCAGTCCCCGTCCTCCAGGCCCCGCCCACCGGTTCGGACGCCCTCGCCAAGTACCGCGACCTCGCGGCCCAGGCCGAAAAGCTCAACGAAGACCTGCTCAAGGCCCAGGACGACCTGAAGGCCAAGCAGGGTGAGCTCGACAAGGCCACCGGCGACGTCAACGCAGCGAAGGATCAAGCCGCGAAGGCGGGCGAGAACGAGAAGAAGTACCAGACCGAGGTCGACAGGTTCGCCGGCGCGTCGTTCACCAGCGGCGTCCAGCTGAACAAGCTGTCGGCGCTGCTGGCCGGGACGTCCACTCAGGACTTCCTCGACCGCTCCTCGGCGCTGGAAGTCATCGCGACCGAGAAGAACGGCGCGATGGGCAACCTCACCGGCGCCGTCCAGCAGGCCACCGATGCCGCCAACAAGGCTTCCGACGCGGCGAAGCGCGCGACCGATGCGCGTGACGCGGCGGCGAAGCTGACCGATGACATCAGGGCCAAGCAGAAGACGCTGAACGACCAGATCGACCAGCTCAAAGCGGCCAACAAGAACCTGAGCGCGGCCGACAAGGCCGTCCAGGGTGACAAGGGCGGCTCGCCCACCGGCCTCAAGGCGCCTACCGCGGCCGCCCAGACCGCGCTGGACGCGGCGCTGGGCAAGCGGGGCAGCGCCTACGTCTGGGGCGCCACCGGGCCGAGCACGTTCGACTGCTCGGGTCTGATGCTGTGGGCCTACAAGCAGGCCGGCATCACGCTGCCCCGGTCGAGCCGCGAGCAGTCCACCTTCGGCGCCGCGGTGCCGAGGGACCAGCTCCAGCCGGGCGACCTCGTGTTCTACTACTCGCCCGTTTCGCATGTCGGCATGTACATCGGCGACGGCAAGATGGTCCACGCGCCCGACAGCGGGGACGTCGTGAAGATCTCGCCGCTGCAGAGCCAGTACGCGGGAGCGCGACGCCCGACGTCGTGACCCACGCAGCACCACAACGCCGGAGGGGCGGTACCGCACATGCGGTGCCGCCCCTCCGGCTGTGTCAGCCGAGGCTCCGCCTCGGGCCGGGGGCTTCGCCACCCGGACCCCCGAACGAACAGAGGTGGCGGCCGCTAGCCTCTGGGGCGTGCTCAAGACCCTGCTCGTGACCAACGACTTCCCGCCGCGGCCCGGGGGGATCCAGAACTACCTGAACTCCCTCGCCACCCGGCTGCCGGCGGACGACCTGGTCGTCTACGCGCCGTCGTGGGAGTCGCGGACCGGGTCGCACGAGGAGTTCGACGCCGAGGCGCCGTTCGAGGTCGTCCGGCACCCGACGTCGCTGATGCTGCCGACGCCGGACGTCCTTCGCCGCGCGAAGCAGATCATGCGGGCGCGGGACTGCGAAGCCGTCTGGTTCGGCGCCGCCGCGCCGCTCGCGCTGCTGGGGCACTCACTGCGCCAGGCCGGCGCGCGCCGGATCGTGGCGTCCACGCACGGCCACGAAGTCGGCTGGTCCATGCTTCCCGGCTCGCGGCAGGCGTTGCGGCGCATCGGGGACACCGTCGACGTCGTCACCTACGTCAGCCGCTACACCCGGGGCCGGTTCGCCGCGGCGTTCGGTGCGATGGCCGGGCTGGAGCTGCTGCCGTCCGGAGTGGACACCGGGCTGTACAAACCGGACCCCGCCGGCCGCGCGGAAATCCGTGCGCGCCACGGGTTGTCGGATCGCCCGACGATCGTGTGCGTCTCCCGGCTCGTCCCGCGCAAGGGCCAGGACCAGCTGATCCGCGCGCTGCCGAAGATCCGCGAGCGCGTGCCGGACGCGGCGCTGCTCATCGTCGGCGGCGGCCCGTACCGCAAGACGCTGACCGGACTGGTCGCCGAGCTGGACCTCGGCCGCGACGTCGTGCTCACCGGATCCGTGCCGTGGGCCGAGCTTCCGGCGCACTACGCCGCGGGCGACGTCTTCGCGATGCCGGCCCGCACCCGCGGCAAGGGCCTCGACGTCGAAGGGCTCGGCATCGTCTACCTGGAGGCCTCGGCGACCGGCCTGCCGGTGGTCGCGGGCAACTCCGGCGGCGCGCCCGAGACGGTGCTCGACGAGGTCACCGGGCACGTCGTCGAGGGCCGGGACGTCGATCAGCTGGCCGAGACCCTGGCCAGCCTGCTCGCGGACCCCGTGCGCGCCCGCCGGATGGGCGAGGCCGGCCGCGCCTGGGTGAGCGAGAACTGGCGCTGGGACACCATGGCCGGGCGGCTGTCCGGGCTGCTGGACGGCGACCCGGTGGCCGTCGTCCGCTGAGGCGTCACGGCGTGTAGAGCGCCGGGTGCCGCGGATCGTCGACGCGCACGACGACGTCGGCGAGCGAGCTCGGATCGACTTCCTCCTCGTACCGCTCGTAGGCCGGGATCGCCCACGCGTCCGGCACGCGGCGGCGCAGCGCGGCGGGGGACAGCCACAGGTGCACGGCCAGGTCGAAGGCGAGGCCGGTGCCCAGCAGCAGTTCGCCGTCGAGGAGCACGACCCCGCCTTCGGGGAGCGGCACCCGCTCGGCGCGGGTCGCGCGGTCGCGCTCGGCGTCCCACAGCGACGGCAGGACCTCGCCGGACCCGGTTTGCCCCAGCGGGTCGAGGACTTCGCGGCGGAGGGCGCCGAGGTCGAGCCAGTCGGTGTAGCGCGCGTCGGGATCGGTGCGGCCGTGCTCGAAGCGCAGGGACGCGGGCCGCAGGAAGTCGCGCGCCGAGACGCGCAGGGCCGCGCGGCCGCGCAGGCGCAGCGGGTCGACCAGGGCGTCGGCGAGTTCTGTGGTTTCCGTCGCACCCGCCGCGCCGTCGACGGCGACCGCGATCCGCCGGCGCCCGGTGAGCGCGTCGATGCGGTCGGTCAGCTCTTCGGCCAGGACGGCGGGGGAAATCGGGCGGTAGCGCACGGGTGACGATCCTGCACCCGGGCCGGGCCCGGGTTTTGTCGTACCCCGGTGGGATGATGCCGGGATGACTTCTTCAGTGGGGAAGACAGCCGATGTCGGGTGGAACATCGGGGTTTCACGCACGCTGCCCTACCCGGCCGAGACGGTCTGGGAGTTCCTGGTCAGCCGCGACGGCGTCGCCATCTGGCTCGGTCCCGGGGTCGAGCTGCCGCGGGAGCCGGGCGCGGAGTACGAGACGGCGAACGGCACGGTCGGGGAGATCCGCAGCTTCGTCGGGGGCGACCGGGTGCGGCTGACGTGGCGGCCGAGCGACTGGGACCACGACTCGACGGTCCAGGTGCGCCTGAGCGGCTCGGGCGCCAAGACCACGCTGCGGTTCCACCAGGAATGGCTTTCGGGCGCGGAGGAACGCGAGGAACAGCGGGCATACTGGCAGGACGTGACCGAGCGCGTGGTGGCGGCACTCGCCGAGCGCTGAGGCTGACTGCATGGGGGTGGGTATGACGACGATCGAAGTGGCGGAGGACTTCGCACAGGACGCGCACCTGTTCGCGGCGATGCTGCGCGCGGGCGGGCCGGTGCGCCGGGTCCGGATGCCGCGTGGCCTGGACTGCTACGTCGTCACGGACTTCGCGCTAGCGCGGGCCCTGCTGGCGGATTCCCGGCTGCACAAGGACAACCGGCGCGCGTACGAGCTGTTCGAGGCGAAGTTCCCGGCCGGGGCGACGAGCCAGGGCGGCTTCGGCGAAGCGCTCGGGCGGCACATGCTCAACACGGACCCGCCGGACCACTCGCGGCTGCGCAAGCTGGTGAACAAGGCGTTCACCGGGCGGACGGTGGCCCGGCTGCGGCCGCGGATCGAAGAGATCACCACCGAACTGCTCGACGCGCTGGCCGGGCAAGCGCGGGCCGACCTGCTGCCGTCGTTCGCCGCGCCGCTGCCGATCACGGTGATCTGCGAGCTGCTGGGCGTCGCCCCGGAGGACCGAACCGAGTTCTCCGCCTGGTCGAAGACGCTGCTGAGCTCGTCGACGCCGGAAGACGCGCAGCACGCGGCGCAGAGCATGCTCACCTACCTCACCGGCCTGGTCGAGCAGAAGCGCGCCGAGCCGGCCGAGGATCTGCTGTCGGACCTGGTCCACGCGAGCGACGACGGCGACTCGCTGTCGCAGGACGAGCTCATCTCGATGGCGTTCCTGCTGCTCGTCGCCGGGCACGAGACCACGGTCAACCTGATCGCCAACAGCGTCCTGGCGCTGCTGCGCGAGCCCGAGCAGCTGGCGCGGCTGCGGGCGGACCCGTCCTTGATGCCGGGCGCGGTCGAGGAGTTCCTCCGCTTCGACGGCCCGATCCACCTGGCCACGCTGCGGTTCACCGCCGAGGCGGTCGAGGCGGGTGACGTGACGATCCCGGCGGGTGAGTTCGTGCTGATCTCGCTGCTGGGCGCGAACCGGGACGGCGACCGGTTCCCGGATCCGGGCCGCCTCGACGTCACGCGGGCGGCCGGCGGGCACCTGGCCTTCGGGCACGGCATCCACTACTGCGTCGGCGCGCCGCTGGCCCGGCTGGAGGCCGAGATCGCCCTGGCCGGCCTGCTCGCGCGGTTCCCGGACCTCGAGCTGGACGCCAAGCCAGACCAGCTGGTCTACCGCTACAGCTCGCTGGTGCACGGACTGGAGGCGTTGCCCGTTCGCCTGTGACGCGTGTCACTCGATATCGGCCGAGGGGTTCCTTCGCGCGTGAAAGCGCCGAAGCCCGCACGGGAGGTGCGGGCCGGGTGAGGGGGAGTCACCTTGAGAACCAGATTTTTCGCGATGGCGCTCGCCGTTCTGGTGGCGGTCGTGGGCTGGGCGGTCCCGGCCGCCGCGGCCGGGTACGACCTGCGCGGCACGGCGGTGGTCGAGGGCGGGCCGTACCTGCCCGGGGAGCCGGTCACCGTGAAGTACACGGTCACCAACGCCGGGGACAGCGTCTACGTGGCCGCGGGCATCATCGACCAGCAGGGCGGCACGCGCTTCTGGGTGGATTCGGGCTGGGGCGACCTGGGGCCCGGCGGCCCCGGCGCGACCTTCCAGACCGGGGAAACCCGCGAGTTCCGGCTGACCGGCGGCTTCATCGCGCCGTTCGCGGGCGACTCGCGGTTCCGGCTTTCGCTGTCCCGGCTGGACGGGATGACCCCGCCGCTGGCGCCGGTCGACGTCGTCGTGCCGCTGGCCACGGGCACGACCACGATCAGCGGCCAGGCGTTCGCCGACGCGGACGAAGACGGCGTGGCCGACCCGGGGGAGGCGCTCGCCGGCGCGCACGTCCAGCTGAACTGGAGCGAGACCCGCACGACCGACGCCGAGGGCCGGTACTCGTTCGACGACCTGCCGCCCGGGCGCTACGACGTCTACCCGGCCGACGCGCCCGGCGGCTGGATCCTGGGTGGCGGCACGAGCGTGCGGGCCGACGGCTCGACGCCGGTGGTCGACGTGCCGCTGCGGGCGCTGCGGCCGTTGTCCGAGACGCTGCACGCGGAAGTCGCGCTGGACCAGGACAGCTATCGCGTCGGCGACCCGGCGGTGCTGACGGTCGAGCTGGCCAACACCGGTCAGCGTGTCATTTCGGGTGTCTACGGCGCTTGCGACCGCGGTGACAACGGCCGCTCCCTCGACATCACCCCGGCCGGCTGGGGCGAGCTGGACTACTTCGGCCCGGGCGCGACGATCCGGCCGGGGGAGACCCGGACGTTCCGGGTGCCCGGCACGGTCACCGAACGCGCCGGCCGCTGGGGCGTCCTCGAGCAGAGCTGCGACTTCACCCGGGACGAGGCCTACCACGAGGGCGTGCCCGAGGCCCGAGACACGGCGAAGATCCTCGGCCTGGACGGCACCAGCACGGGCCGGATCGTCACCGGAACCGGCGAGGGCGTGGCCGGGCAGCAGGTGACGGCCACCGACATCGACACCGGCCAGGTGCTCACCGCGACGACCGACGCCGACGGGAACCTCACCATCGCCGGGCCCACCGGCCGCTACCGCCTGTCCGTGGCGGGGCCGTGGGTACTGGTGGGGGAGTGGCCGGTGTACGTCGCGTCGGAGGCCATGAACCAGAACGGCTGGGTGTTCACGAGGCAGCCGGCCTGAGGCGGTCAGGCTCCGCCTTCCTCCCCACCACCGCCCTCAACGGAGGCGCTTCGCGCCCTGTTTTAATGCGGAGATGGACTCCGCCGACCTGCTCGCCCTCGACGCCCAGCACGTCTGGCACCCCTACGCGCCGATGCCGGCGAAGGTGCCTTCGCTGCTGGTGACCGAGGCGAGCGGCGTCCGGCTGAAGCTCGCCGACGGCCGGGAGCTCGTCGACGGGATGTCGTCGTGGTGGTCGGCCGTCCACGGCTACCGGCACCCGGTGCTCGACGCCGCGCTCGCCGAGCAGGCCGGGCGGATGAGCCACGTCATGTTCGGCGGCCTCACCCACGAGCCCGCGATCACCCTCGCGAAGACCCTCGTCGACCTGACGCCCGACGGCCTCGAGCACGTCTTCCTCTGCGACTCCGGCTCGGTGTCGGTCGAGGTCGCCGCGAAGATGTGCCTGCAGTACCAGCGTTCCCGCGGGCTGCCGGAGAAGCGCCGGCTGCTGACCTGGCGCGGCGGCTACCACGGCGACACGTTCACGCCGATGAGCGTGTGCGATCCCGACGGCGGCATGCACTCGCTGTGGCGCGGCGTGCTGCCCGAACAGGTCTTCGTGCCGGCCCCGCCGGCCGGCTTCGACACCCCGCCCGACCAGTCCTATGTGGACATGATGGCGGAGGAAATCGGGGCCCACGCCGGGGAACTGGCCGCGGTGATCGTCGAACCGGTGGTGCAGGGCGCCGGCGGGATGCGCTTCCACCACCCCGCCTACCTGCGCGCGCTGCGGGAACTGACCGAGGCGCACGACGTCCTGCTGATCTTCGACGAGATCGCGACCGGTTTCGGCCGCACCGGCGCGCTCTTCGCCGCCGAGCACGCGGGCGTGACGCCGGACGTGCTCTGCCTCGGCAAGGCGCTGACCGGCGGCTACCTGAGCATGGCCGCGGCACTGTGCACGCCGGAGGTCGCGGCGGGGATCTCCCGCGGCGCGCTGCCGGTCCTCGCGCACGGGCCGACGTTCATGGGCAACCCCCTGGCCTCGGCGGTGGCGAACGCCTCGTTGGGTCTCCTCGCCGGCGGCGCGTGGCGCCAGGACGTCAGCCGGCTCGAGAAAGGTTTGCTCGACGGCCTCGCGCCGGCGCGCGACCTCGGCTCGGTGGTGGACGTCCGGGTGCTCGGCGGCATCGGCGTGCTGCAGCTCGACCACCCCGTCGACATGGCGGTGGCCACCGACGTCGTCACCGCGCAGGGCGTCTGGCTGCGGCCGTTCCGGGACCTCGTCTACGCGATGCCGCCGTACGTTTCGGCTGACGACGACCTCGCCGCGATCACCCGCGCGATGCTTGCCGTGGCGGAAAAGGCGTGAATTCAGCACATCGGGTGTGACCACGCGCACACCGAGACCCGAAGGTCTCTCATCGTCGCGCTCCGTGCCGTCGCGCGATCCACACCACGCGATCGGCGGAGGTTCTCGGGCGCCGTTCGCCTGAAAGGTCCGGGAAACCGAACCGATCCGTGCCGGGACAAACGCGAGAAATGCTTGCGTAGCAGACTTTTCGCGCGGTTTCGGCGATCCTGCCTCCATGATCGAGATCGTTCGCGGAGAACACGACACCGGACCGCCGTCGCCGAAAACCTTCCAATACCTCAAACACGATGTCGTCGCTTCGATAGTCGTCTTCCTCGTCGCCGTCCCCCTGTCCCTCGGCGTGGCCTTCGCCGCCGGGGCGCCGCTGCTCTCGGGCCTGATCTCCGCCGTCGTCGGCGGGCTGGTCGCGAGCCTCTTCGGCGGATCGCCGCTGCAGGTCAGCGGCCCGTCCGCCGCCCTCACCGTGGTGCTGGCCGACACGATCGCCACCCACGGCTGGCCCGTCACCTGCGCGATCACCGTCGCCGCGGGCCTGCTCCAGATCCTCTTCGGCCTGACGCGCCTCGCCCGCGCCGCGCTCGCCGTGTCGCCGGCCATCGTCCACGGCCTGCTCGCCGGCATCGGCGTCACGCTCGTGCTCGGCCAGCTGCACGTCGTGCTCGGCGGCTCGGCGCGGGGCTCCGCGCTCGCCAACGTCCTCGCGCTGCCCGGGCAGATCGCCGCGCACCACGACCAGGCCGTGCTGATCGGCGTGGTCACCCTCGCGGTGCTGCTGGCGTGGCCGCGGCTGCCTCGCCCCGTCCGCCGGGTGCCCGCCCCGCTGGCCGCCATCGCGCTGGCCACCGGCCTGTCCGTCACGACCGGGATGTCCCTGCCGCGCGTCGACCTCCCGGCCGGGCTGCCCACGCTGCACCTCGTGCCGCGGCTCCCGGACGGTGGTTGGGGCGGCTTCGCGCTCGCCGCGCTCACCATCGCCCTGATCGCCGGCCTGGAGAGCCTGCTGTCCGCGGTCTCGGTGGACAAGCTCCGCGGCGGCCCGCGCACCGACCTCGACCGCGAGCTGATCGGGCAGGGCGCGGCGAACGTCGCCGCCGGCGCGCTCGGCGGGTTCCCGGTCACCGGCGTCATCGTGCGCAGCATGACCAACTACGAAGCGGGGGCGCGCACCCGCGCGTCGGCGATCCTGCATTGCGTCTGGATCCTCGCCGCGTGCTTGCTGTTCACCGGTGTCCTACGGCTGATCCCGCTGGCCGCGCTCGCCGCGTTGCTGGTCTACGTCGGCGCGAAGCTCGTGAACCTCCACGGCCTCAAGGAAGTGCGGCGCCACGGCGACCTCCCGGTGTACGTCGTCACGCTCGCCGGCGCGGTCGCCGTCAATCTGCTGACCGGGGTCGCGGCCGGGATACTGCTGGCGCTCGCGATGATGCTGCGTCGGATGATCTTCTCGGGGATCCATGTCGAACGGGACGGCGACCGCCACCGCGTCGTCATCGAAGGGGCGCTGACGTTCCTGTCCGTGCCGCGGCTGACCCGGGTGCTCGCCGAGGTGCCACCGCACGCCGAAGTCCGGCTGGAGCTGCTCGTCGACTACCTCGACCACGCGGCGTTCGACTGCCTGCGCGGCTGGCAGCAGGCGCACGCCGGGCCGGTGACGGTCGACGAGATCGGGCATCCGTGGTTCGAACGTGGCAGCTCGGACGCGCCGACCGTGCGCCGCAGCGTCGCCGCGCGCGTCGTGCCGCGGTGGCTCGCGCCGTGGTCGGAGTGGCAGGCGGAGCACGTCGTGCTGCCGGCTCAGCGCACCGCCAGTTCGCTGCTGTGCCGGGGTGCGTCGGAGTTCCACCGCCGCACGGCGCCGCTGCTGCGCGACACGTGGAGCGGGCTGGCGCACGGGCAGCAGCCGCACACGCTGTTCATCACCTGCGGCGACGCGCGGATCGTGCCGAACCTCATCACCACGAGCGGGCCGGGAGACCTGTTCACGGTGCGGAACATCGGGAACCTGGTCCCGCCCGCCGATGGCGACGACTCGTCGGTCGGTGCGGCGATCGAGTACGCGGTCGGGGTGCTCGGCGTCGCGGAGATCGTGGTGTGCGGGCATTCGGGCTGCGGCGCGATGAAGGCGCTGCTCGGCCAGGCGCCGGACGGCTTGGTCCAGCTCGGCAGCTGGCTGCGCCACGGCGAAGCGACGTTGCGGCGACGGAGTCGTGAAGCTCCGCTGCTGCTCGGCGGCGAACGGCCGGCGGCCGAGGCCGACCAGCTCGCGCTGCAGAACGTGGTGCAGCAGCTCGAAACCCTGCGCGGCTACCCGGTGGTGGCGGATGCGCTGGCGCGCGGCGGGCTCCGGCTGACCGGGATGTACTTCGACGTCGGCGCCGCCCAAGTGTCCCTTTTGGACGATGCGGCGCGCGGGTTCGTCACGGCGGGTGCGCTGGAGCACTGACCGGAGGTGTTGTGAACGACTCGTTCATGTCGTCGGACGTCATGAACGAGTCGTTCATGACGTTCCGGTGAGCGGAAACCCTTCTGTAGTACCGGGTTCAACTGTCGCGTGACAGAAATGATCTTGTAAACGACGCGTTAACAGTCCGCCCGATTTATGACGTTCGGGCTAAATATGGCCAATCGTTCACCCAATCGAGTGGCGCATAGCGGACATTTCACACGATTTCCGGTTGCATGGTGATCATGAGACCCCTCGCCGTGCTCCGCCACGACCTGCCGGCCTCACTGGTCGTCTTCCTCGTAGCCGTACCCCTGTCCCTCGGCATCGCCCTCGCATCGGGCGCGCCGGTCGCTGCCGGGCTCGTCGCCGCCGTCGTCGGTGGCGTCGTCGCCGGTGCCCTCGGCGGCTCCGTGCTCCAGGTGAGCGGGCCCGCCGCCGGCCTGACCGTCGTCATGGCCGAAACCATCCAGACCTTCGGCTGGGCCGTCACCTGCGCGATCACCGTCGCCGCCGGCGCGCTGCAGATCCTGCTGGGGCTGAGCCGGATCGCCCGCGCCGCGCTGGCCATCTCGCCGGCCATCGTGCACGGCATGCTGGCCGGCATCGGCGTCACGATCGTGCTCGGCCAGCTGCACGTCATCCTCGGCGGGAAGGCCCAGAGCTCGGCGGTGGAGAACATCGCCGAGCTGCCCGGCCAAATCGTCGCCCACCACGACTCCGCCACCCTGATCGGCCTGCTCACCATCGCGATCCTGCTGCTCTGGCCGAAGCTCCCGGCCGCCGTCCGCAAGGTGCCCGGGCCGCTGGCGGCGATCGCCGCCGCCACGGTCGTGTCGGTGCTGGCCGGGATGACGCTGCCCCGCGTCGAACTGCCCGGGGACCTGCTGGACATCCACCTCGTCCCGCAGCTGCCGGACGGCGGCTGGGACGGGTTCGCGCTCGCCGTCGTCACCATCGCCCTGATCGCCGGCGTGGAGAGCCTGCTCTCGGCGGTCGCGGTCGACCGCCTGCACACCGGGCCGCGCGCCAACCTCAACCGCGAGCTCGTCGGCCAGGGCGCGGCCAACATGCTCTCCGGGGCGGTGGGCGGGCTGCCGGTCACCGGCGTCATCGTCCGCAGCTCCACGAACGTCGCGGCCGGCGCGAAAACGCGGGCGTCGGCGGTGCTGCACGGCGTCTGGGTGCTGCTGTTCGTCGTCCTGCTGGCCGGGCTGATCCAGAGCATCCCGCTGGCCGCGCTCGCCGGCCTGCTGGTGCACGTCGGCGCGAAGCTGGTCGACCCCGGGCACATGAGGACCGTCCTCGCCCACGGCGACCTGCCCGTCTACCTGCTCACCCTCGGCGGGGTCGTCGTGTTCGACCTGCTCACCGGGGTCCTCGCCGGGATCGGGCTCGCGCTGGTGCTGATGCTGCGCCGCACGTTGTGGTCCGGGATCCACGTCGAAAACGAAGGTGACGCCTGGCGCGTGGTCGTCGAAGGTGTCCTGACGTTCCTGTCGGTGCCGCGGCTGTCGAAGGTGCTCGGCGCCATCCCGGCCGGGGTGGCGGTGCGGCTGGAGCTGGTCGTCGACTACCTCGACCACGCGGCGTTCGAAAGCCTCACGACGTGGCAGCAGGCGCACGAGCGCGCCGGCGGCACGGTGGACGTCGACGAGGTCGGCCACCCGTGGTTCGGCGAGGGCAAGGCGGGCCGCCCGACGCGGTCCCGGCTGGCCGCGAGCCGGGCGGTGCCGCGCTGGCTGGCGCCGTGGTCGGAATGGCAAGCGGTGGAAGGGATCCCGGCCCAGCAGACCCGCAACGGCGCCACCGAGTTCCACCGCCGCGCGGCCCCGCTGCTGCGCGACACGCTGTCCGGCCTCGCCGACGGCCAGCGTCCCCGCACCCTGTTCATCACCTGCGGCGACTCCCGGATCGTGCCGAACCTGATCACCACGAGCGGCCCGGGCGACCTGTTCACGATCCGCAACATCGGCAACCTCGTCCCGCCGGGGCAGGCCGACCCGTCGATGAACGCGTCGATCGAGTACGCCGTGGGTGTGCTCGGCGTCGAGGAGATCGTGGTGTGCGGTCACTCGGGTTGCGGAGCGATGGCGGCTTTGGCCGATGGGCCGCCGGCGGGCCCGCTGGCGGTCTGGCTCCGGCACGCGGAGCCGAGCGCCCACCGCACGGGCTCGGCCACCCTGGACGGCGGGGTCCCGGACCGTGAGGGCGATCGGCTGGCGCTGCACAACGTGCTGCAGCAGCTGGAGCACCTGCGGGAGTACCCGTCGGTGGCGGCCGCCGAAGCGGCGGGGAAGGTGCAGCTGACGGGGATGTACTTCGCCGTGGGGACCGCGCAGGTGTACCTGTTCGACGGGGCCGAGCGGACGTTCCGCCCGGCCGGGGCGCCGGTGGTGGTGCGGGGGGCTTGAGGTCGGCGCGGGCCGGGCTCGTCGGGGTCCGGCCCGGGCTCGCCGCCGCCCGGCGCCGGAACCCGCCCGGCCCGCGCGGCGGAGCAGATCGCGGGCGGTGCGCTCTGGGGCGGCGCCCGGTCGGAGATTCGTCGCCCGGGGCCGCACCCGGGCCACCTCCCACCACCCGCGGCACGGAACCCGCCTCCGACCAGCGAGTCTTCCTCCGGCACCCCGCGCCATCCGGTGCCCGCGGTGCGAGCCCGGCACCGCAGTCACTAAGTTGATGGCCCGTGACCATGCTGGTGATGACGGGGACCGGGACCGGGGTCGGCAAGACGATCACCACGGCGGCCATCGCCGCCCTGGCGGTGGCCGGCGGACAGCGCGTCGCCGTCCTGAAACCCGCGCAGACCGGCGTCGGGCCCGACGAGCCCGGCGACCTGCAGGACGTCCTCCGGCTCGCCGGGGACCACGTCACCACGCTCGAGCTGCGGCGCTATCCCGATCCCTTGTCGCCGGAGGCCGCCGCGCGGCGCAGTGGTCTTCCCTCGCTCGATCCCGGGGCGATCGCGCGGGCCGCGTCCGACCTCGACACCGGGCACGACCTCACCCTCATCGAAGGCGCCGGCGGCCTGCTCGTGCGCTTCGACGGCAGCGGCTCCAGCCTCGCCGACGTCGCGTGGTCGCTCGGCTCGCTCGTCATCATCGTCGCCGAGGCGGGTCTCGGGACGCTCAACGCCACCGCGCTCACCGCCGAGGTGGCCACGAAACGCGGGCTGACCGTCGCCGGCGTCATCATCGGCTCGTGGCCCGCCGAACCGGACCTCGCGGCGCTGTCCAACCTCGAAGACCTGCCGGTCGCGGCCGGGGCGCCGCTGCTCGGCGCGCTGCCGGCCGGGCTCGGCGAGGCCTCGCCCGAGGAGTTCCTGTCCGCCGCGCGGGCCGGGCTGTCGCCGTGGTTCGGCGGCGAGTTCGACCCCGAGCTCTTCGCGGGCTGCGCTTCCGCCGGGAAGTGACCTGCGTCGCTGTCGTCCCGAGGTGCCTTCGGGCACGATGAGGGACGCTTCCACCACGACCAAGGAGACGCCGTGACCGCAGTCCCGGACACCGATGTCAGTGACAGCCGGGACTCCGCCCCGGGCCGGGGGCTCCGCCACCCGGAGCCCCCGAAAGACGTGCTCGCCTACGCGCGCGAGCACGTCCTCGAAAACGGCGTCGGCCTGGGTGAAGCCGAAGTCCTCGAGGTGCTGCGGCTGCCGGACGACCGGCTGCCCGACCTGCTGGCCCTCGCGCACGACGTGCGGATGCGCTGGTGCGGACCCGAGGTCGAGGTCGAGGGCATCATCAGCCTCAAGACCGGCGGCTGCCCCGAGGACTGCCACTTCTGCTCCCAGTCCGGCCGCTTCCCGACGCCGGTGCGCTCGGCGTGGCTGGACATCCCGAACCTGGTCAAGGCCGCCCGGCAGACCGCCGAGACCGGCGCGACGGAGTTCTGCATCGTCGCCGCCGTCCGCGGCCCGGACCAGCGGCTGCTTTCGCAGGTCCGCGAGGGCGTGAAGGCGATCCGCGAGGACGGCAACGACATCCAGATCGCCTGCTCGCTCGGCATGCTCACGCAGGAGCAGGTCGACGAGCTCGTCGAGATGGGCGTGCACCGCTACAACCACAACCTCGAGACGGCGCGCTCGCACTTCCCGGCGGTGGTCACCACCCACACGTGGGAAGAGCGCGCGGACACCCTCCGGATGGTCGCGAAGGCGGGCATGGAGGTCTGCTGCGGCGGCATCATCGGCATGGGGGAGACGGTCGAGCAGCGCGCGGAGTTCGCGGTGCAGCTGGCCGAGCTGAGCCCGCACGAGGTGCCGATGAACTTCCTGATCCCGCAGCCGGGCACGCCGTACGAGCACTACGAGATCGTGGAAGGCAAGGACGCCCTGCGGACGGTCGCGGCGTTCCGGCTCGCGATGCCGCGCACGATGCTGCGCTTCGCCGGCGGCCGCGAGCTCACGCTCGGTGACCTCGGAGCGGAGCAGGGCATGCTCGGCGGCGTCAACGCGATCATCGTCGGCAACTACCTGACCAACCTGGGCCGGCCGGCTTCGGCGGACCTGGAGATGCTCGAGGGGCTCAAGATGCCCATCAAGGCGCTCAGTGACAGCCTCTGACGCCGCTTTCTGCGTCCACTGTGGACAGCAGTCGGCCGGTGGCGCCGACCACCCGGCGTGCCACAACCCGAGGACGGCGCTGGAGCCGCCGCGCTACTGCACGTTCTGCGCGCGGCGGCTGGTGGTCCAGGTGAGCCCGCTCGGCTGGACGGCTCGCTGCAGCAGGCACGGGGAGACGGCGAGCGGCTGACTCGCGGAGGTGCCGCGAATGACTCATTCCTGTCGTCCGGCCCGCGACACGACCGGCGGCTCACCGCCTCCTCGCACCGACCGGTTACGCTCGGTCGCACGCAGTAGGAGGGAGTCCGGGTGAGTGAGTCGTCGGGGCCCGCGCACCGGCCGTCGGCCGTCGCCGGCCCGTGGTCGGTGCCCGTGCTGTTCCGGGAGCGGCGGCCGCGGGTCGTCGTCAAGGCCGACCTGCTGCCCGCCGTGAGCGTGCTCGGCACCCTCAGCCTGCTGAGTTTCCCGCTCGCCTTCGCCTGGTCCCGCCTCGCGCCGCCGGAGCGCGTGCGCATCATCGGCTCCGACGGCACCCAGGGCGCCCTCGAGCTGGAGAGCTGGCACCGCTTCGACGACCTCGCCGTCTTCGGCCTCATGACGCTCGGGCTGGGGATCGTCGTCGGTGTCGTCGTCTGGTTGCTGCGGGAGCGCCGCGGGCCGGTCGTGCTGCTCGCCGCGGTCCTCGGTGTCGCCCTCGCGAGTGCGCTCGGGATGTTGCTCGGCGTCGGCTGGGCGAACAGCCACTACGCCATCACCGACGCGCCCGCGCTCGGCTCGGTGATCGAGCTGGCGCCGCGCCTGGAGACGTGGTGGGTGCTGCTCACCGGCCCGCTCGGCGTGACGATGGTCTACAGCCTGCTCGCCACCTGGAACGGCCGCGACGACCTCGGCCGCCGGCTCGGCTGAAGCGCTTCCCCCGCGCCGGACACCGTCCCCTAGGCTGGCCCCTCGACCACAGGGGGTCCAGTGACCGAAGACATCGAAGTTTCGCGGCACCACGCCGTCCGTTTCCCGGGCATCAGCCCGCGCGCCTACGAACACCCGGTGGACCGCGGCGCACTCGCGACGTTGCGCGCGGTGCCCGGATTCGCTCAGGTCGTCAAGGCCGTTTCGGGCTTCTACAACGAACGCGGCGAGCGGCTGATGGCGCTCGCGTCGTCGATCCGCGTCGGGCCCAAGCAGTACCCGGAGCTCGATCGCCTGCGCCACGAATGCGCCGAGACGCTCGACCTGCCGTCGGTGCCGAACTTGTTCGTCTATCAGGACCCGCGCATCCAGGCGGAAGCGGTCGGGATGGACGAGCCGTTCATCCGCGTCACCACCGGGCTCGTCGAGCTGATGAGCCACGAGTCCCTGCGGTTCGTGCTCGGGCACGAAATGGGCCACGTGCTGTCCGGGCACGTCGTCTACCGCACGATCATGGTGCGCCTGATCGCCCTGCAGCTGGCGATGTCGTGGACACCGGTCAGCGCGCTCGGCATCCGGGCGATCATCGCGGCGCTGCGCGAGTGGTTCCGCAAGGCCGAGCTGTCGTGCGACCGCGCCGGGCTGCTGTGCGGCCAGGACCCGACGGCCGCGCTGCGCGCCCAGATCCAGATCGCGGGCGGCATCGACCCGGCCCGCATCGACATCCCGTCGTTCCTGCAGCAGGCCGCCGAGTACGAGTCGGTCGAGGACATCCGCGACAGCTTCCTCAAGCTCAAGTTCGTCGAGACGGAGTCGCACCCGTTCGCGGTGGTCCGCGCGGCGCAGCTGCAGAGGTGGGCGGCGTCGGAGGACTACCGGGCGATCCTGGCGGGCGACTACCCGCGTCGCGACGACGACTCACCGACGTCCGACTGGAAGGACGACCTGAAGTCGGCCGCGAAGTCGTACAAGGACTCGTGGAGCTCTTCGACCGACCCGCTGACGAAGGTGTTCAGCGACGTCGGTGAAGCGGTCTCCAGCACGGCGGGCAAGGTGTGGAACAAGTTCGGCAACGGGAACGGCACCGGCGACTGAGTCAGTTCAGGCTGGCGGGCTTGCTGAGATCGGTGAGCTCGCCGGGCGGCAGCGGCACCGCGCCGAGCGTGTCCAGGAACCCCGCCTCCCGCGTCAGCAGCCGGCACGCGATGCGGAGCCGGCGCAGGGGGTGGCGTTCCTCCAGCAGCCGCTGGCGGTCTTCCAGCGGCAGCAGGCAGTCCGCGGCCAGCTGGTAGGCCAGCTCGGCGAGTTCGGTGTCCGCGTCGGGGGTGTGCCAGTCGTCGCTGCGCCACGCCGTTTCGCAGTAGCGCCGGTGCGCCGTGCGGGCGACCACCGCGAGGCGCTCGGCCATGTCGCCGGCCGGGGCCACCGGGTCGTCGTCGACCCATTCCACCGACGCGATCATGTACGGCGCCGACACGCAGTCGAGGTCGGTCAGCCGGAAGCGGCGCTGGGCCTGCGTCACGACGTCGAACCGGCCGTCCGGCAGGCGCTTCGCCTCGCGCAGCACCGTGCTGCAGCCGATCTCGTACAGCTGGTCCAGACCACGGACCTCACGGGTCAGGGACGACCGCAGGGCCACCACGCCGAACTCGCGCCCCGGCACCGTGCCGCTGACGAGGTCGGCCATCAGCTGCCGGTACCGCGGTTCGAAGATGTGCAGCGGCAGCTTGGTCCCCGGGAGCAGAACCGTCTGCAACGGGAACAACGGCAGCAAGGTCGTCGTCGCGTCGCTTTCCGATTCCGGCTCTGTCACGGGTCCACGGTAAGGGGAGAACGCCTCCACCGCAGGATGGTCACCGGTTCGGCGGCCTGAACACCGCGAACGGATCGGTGATCTGCATGCCCTTGCCGGCGAAGGAGAACAGGGCCGCGGGACGCCCGCCGGCGCGACCCGGCGGGGCCGTGCGACCGGTGGGAACCAGCAGGCCGCGGCGCGAAAGCACCCGCTGCAGGTTGGTCGCCGAGACGCGGTAGCCCAGCGCCGCCGAATACAGCCCGCGCAGCGCGGAAATCGTGAACTCGTCGGGCGCGAGCGCGAACCCGAGGTTGGTGTAGGAGAGCTTCGAGCGCAGCCGGTCGCGGGCGCGCAGCACGATCGCCTCGTGGTCGAACGCCGTTCGCGGCAGCTTCGCGACGTCGTGCCACTCGGTGTCCTCGGGCACCTCCGGGTCGGCGTCGGAGGGAACCAGGGCGAGGAACGCCGTCGCCACCACGCGCGGACCGGGGACCCGGTGCGGGTCGCTGAACACCGCCAGCTGCTCGACGTGCTCGATCCGGCGGACGTCGACCTTCTCCTTGAGCTGGCGCCGGACCGACGTCTCGACGTCCTCGTCGGGCCGCAGCCGCCCGCCCGGCAGCGACCAGCGGCCGAGGTGCGGGTCGAGCGCGCGGCGCCACAGCAGCACCCGCAGTGTGTCCGAGCGCACTTGAAGGACCGCTCCCAAAACCTCGTGGGCCAGGGGGGCCTGGGTGTTAAGATGACTTCGCACGGTTTTCGATTATAAGGCGAAAACCGGAGACAGGTCCAGGAGGGCCCGATGACCAGCACGTTGGTTCCGGAAGGCCTCACCCCGTTCGGCGGGGTCGAGGCGAACGCGGAGTGGGCGGAGGAGGTGCGGCGCCTGGCGAAGCAGCGCGACGCGGTCCTGCTCGCGCACAACTACCAGGTCCCGGAGATCCAGGACATCGCCGACCACACCGGCGACTCGCTCGCGCTCAGCCGCATCGCCGCGAGCAGTGACGCGTCCACCATCGTCTTCTGCGGCGTGCACTTCATGGCCGAGACGGCGAAGATCCTGGCCCCGGAGAAGACCGTCCTGATCCCGGACGCGCGGGCGGGCTGCTCGCTGGCCGACTCCATCACCGGCGCCGAGCTGCGTGCCTGGAAGGCCGAGCACCCGGGCGCGGTGGTCGTCTCCTACGTCAACACCACGGCGGAGGTGAAGGCCGAAACGGACATCTGCTGCACGTCCTCGAACGCGGTCGACGTCGTCGCCTCCATCCCCGCCGACCAGGAGGTTCTCTTCCTGCCGGACCAGTTCCTCGGTGCGCACGTCAAGCGCGTGACCGGCCGGGACAACATCCACGTCTGGGCGGGGGAGTGCCACGTCCACGCCGGGATCAACGGCGCGGAGCTGGCCGCCCGCGCGGCCGAGGAGCCGGATGCCGACCTGTTCATCCACCCCGAATGCGGGTGCGCGACGTCGGCGCTCTACCTGGCCGGCGAGGGTGCCGTGGCGCCGGACCGGGTCAAGATCCTCTCGACCGGTGACATGGTCCACGAGGCTCGCGACACGAAGGCGAAGACCGTGCTGGTGGCCACCGAGATCGGCATGATCCACCAGCTCCGCAAGGCCGCGCCGGGCATCGACTTCCGCGCGGTGAACGACCGCGCGTCCTGCCGGTACATGAAGATGATCACCCCGGCCGCGCTGCTGCGGTGCCTGCGCGACGGTCTCGACGAGGTCCACGTCGACCTCGAAACCGCTTCGAAAGCGCGTGCCTCGGTGCAGCGGATGATCGAGATCGGGCAGCCCGGCGGCGGCGAATGACCACGCCGGTTAATGACCCACGGGCGAAAACCCCGGTTTGGGAAGCTCGCGCGGACCTCGTCGTGGTCGGCAGTGGCGTCGCGGGGCTGACCGCGGCGCTGCGCGCGCAGTCCCTCGGGCTGCACGTCCTGGTCGTCACCAAGGCGGCGGTCGAGGACGGCAACACGCGCTGGGCCCAGGGCGGCGTCGCCGTGGTCCTGGAAGACCAGCACGACCTCGACGACTCGGTCGCGAAGCACGCGGAGGACACGTTCACCGCGGGCGCCGGGCTGGTCGACGAGGCCGCCGCCCGCTCGATCCTCGACGGCGGCCCGGCCGCGATCGCCCGGCTGCGGGCGGACGGCGCGACGTTCGACTCATCGGGTGACGGCCTGCTGGCCCGGACCCGCGAGGGCGGCCACAGCGCGTTCCGCGTCATCCACGCGGGCGGCGACGCCACCGGCGCCGAGGTCGAACGCGCCCTGGTCGCGCAGGCCGGGCAGGCGCGGGTGCCGGTGCTGGAGCACCACATCGCCGTCGACGCGCTGCGCACCCCGGGCGGCCGGGTCGCGGGCGTCACCGTGCTCGATCGCAACGGTGTTCCCGGCGTCGTCCGGGCGCCGGCCGTGCTGCTGGCCAGCGGCGGGATCGGGCAGCTCTACCAGGCGACGTCGAACCCGGAGATCGCCACCGGCGACGGGCTCGCGCTCGCGCTGCGGGCCGGGGCGACCGTGGCGGACATCGAGTTCGTCCAGTTCCACCCGACCGTCCTGTTCACCCCGGGCGCGCGGGGACGCTGCCCCCTGGTCACCGAGGCCGTCCGCGGTGAAGGCGCGACGCTGGTCGACGGCGCCGGGCTGGCGGTCATGGCGGGCGTGCACCCGCTCGGCGACCTGGCTCCCCGTGACGTCGTCGCGGCGGCGATCACCCGCCGGATGGCGCTGGCGCCGGGCGGGGTCGACGACCACGTCTTCCTGGACGCGACCGGGATCGCCGGGTTCGCCCAGCGGTTCCCGACGGTGTTCGCGGCGTGCGCGGCGCTGGGGCTCGACCCGGCTTCGGACCCGATCCCGGTGACCCCGGCGGCGCACTTCTCGTGCGGCGGCGTGGTGACCACCGTGGACGGACGCTCGTCGGTGCCCGGGCTGTACGCCGCGGGCGAGGTGGCGCGGACCGGGTTGCACGGCGCGAACCGGTTGGCGTCCAACAGCTTGCTCGAAGGGCTGGTCGTCGGGCAGCGTGTCGCGGAGGCCGTCGCGGCGGATCTCGCGGCCGGGCTGCTGGCCGATCCGTCGCGCGGCCGGCTCCCGTCGTGGACGACCGCGCCGGCCGCCGGGCGCGACGCGCTGCAGCGTGTGATGAGCCGGTACGCGGCGATCGGCCGCGACGCCGACGGCCTCGCCGCCGCGGGTTCCGTGCTCGACTTGTCGACTCAGGACAGTCCGTTGTGGACGCACGCAGCCGTCGAAGACGCGGCGCTGACCGTGGTGGCGCAGGCGTTGCTCGCCGCGGCCGTCCGGCGCACCGAGTCGCGCGGCTGCCACGTGCGGACCGACTTCCCCTCGCGCGATGACGGATGGCGGCGCAGTCAGCTCATCCGGCTCAGCCCATCCGGCCAGCCGGTGCTGGCCGACCCGATCCCCCTGGAGGGCGTGGCATGACTTTCCCGATCTCCGAACCGGTTCTCCGCCTGATCGCCGCCTCCGGCCTCGACGTCGAGGACGTGACACGGGTGGTTTCCACGGCACTCGGCGAAGATCTGCGGTACGGGCCGGACGCGACGACCGCGTCGACGGTGCCTGATTCCGCGGTCGCCGTCGCCGAGCTGACCCCGCGCGTCGACGGTGTGGTGGCCGGGCTGCCGGTCGCGCTGGCCGTGTTCGACATGGTGCTGGGCTCTTCGTACGAGGTGCTGGCCGGGCGTGAAGACGGTGACAGGCTGGTGGCGGGGGAACCCGCGCTGGTGTTGCGCGGTCCCGTGCGCGGGCTGCTCACGGCCGAGCGCACGGCGCTGAACCTGCTGTGCCACCTCTCCGGCGTCGCGACCGCGACCGCCGCCTGGGTGTCCGAAGTGGACGGTACCGGCTGCGCGATCCGGGACTCCCGCAAGACGTTGCCGGGGTTGCGGCTGCTGCAGAAGTACGCCGTCCGGTGCGGTGGCGGGGTGAATCACCGGCTCGGGCTGGGCGACGCGGTGCTGATCAAGGACAACCACGTCGTCGCCGCGGGTTCGGTGACCGCGGCGCTGGCCGCGGCCCGGGCGCACGCACCGGAGCTGGCCTGCGAGGTGGAGGTCGACACCCTTTCCCAGCTGGAGGAGGCGCTGGCCGCGGCCGCCGACGAGGTGCTGCTGGACAACTTCACGCCGGAGCAGTGCCGGCAGGCGATCGCGCGCCGCGACGAGGTTTCCCCGAAGACGCGGCTGGAATCCTCTGGTGGGCTCACCATCGACCGTGGTAGGGCCTACGCGGAGTCCGGTGTGGACTATCTGTCCGTGGGCGGGCTGACCCACTCTTCCCCCGCGTTGGATCTGGGCATGGACCTTCGCTGAACGGCTTTTCCCGGGTAAACTGGCGGTGGCGGAAGTCCTTTTCCGCCACCGTCTTTCTCTTCGGGGGGCTCGGGTGCGGATACCGGCGGTGCTCGCGGTCGCGGGCCTCATGGCGCTGGGCTTGCCCGCGTCCGCCGTCGCAGCTCCGCAGGGCCAGTGCGCGAACCCGTCCGGCACGTACACCGGCGAGGTCCCGTGGGGCCAGCGCCTCGTCGACCCGGCGCGGCTCTGGCCGCTGACCCGGGGCGCGGGTCAGCTGGTGGCCGTGATCGGCACCGGCGTCGACGCGCAGAACACGCAGTTCGCGCCCGGGCAGCTCGAAGGCGGCGCCGGCACCGAGCGGTCGGACTGCGACGGGCGCGGCACGATCGCGGCCGGGATCGTCGGCGCGCAACCGGACGCGTCGACGACGTTCGCCGGCGTCGCGCCCGGCGCGCACCTGCTGCCGATCCGGTACACGGAAGGCTCGGGCTCGTCGTCGGCCGACGGCGGCGGGGGCGACCCGGGCGCGCTGGCCGACGCGATCGACACGGCGGTGGACCGGCACGCGAGCGTGGTGTTGATCGCGGTGCCCGCGGCGTTCGACAGCCCGGCGTTGTCCGGCGCGGTCGCGCGGGCGCGTTCGTCCGGCGCCGTGGTGGTTTCGGCGGCGTCGGCGACCCAGCAAGGCGCGCGGTCGTACCCGACGGCGACGCCCGGAGTCCTGTCCGTCGGGTCGGTGAACCCCGCGGGCGAGCCGGTGCAGACGGAGGCGGGGGACTACGTCGGCGTCGCGGCACCCGGGGCGGAGCTGGTCAGCACGTCGGCGGGAGCGGGCGGCGCGGTGGCGCACCGCTGGCCGGTGACCGACCCGGGACTGGCTGCGGCGTACGTCGCCGGCGTCGCGGCGCTGGTCCGCGCCTACCACCCGGACCTGACCGGCGACCAGGTCGTCACGCGGCTGGAGCTCACGGCGCACCGCCCGGGTTCGGGTGGCCACGACCCGCGGCTGGGCTGGGGAGTCCTGGACGCGTACGCGGCGGTCTCTTCGACGTTGCCGGCCGACGTTTCGCCCCCGGGCGCGGTTCCCGCCGCGGGTTCGGCTCCGGCGGTGGTCCCGGCGGCGGCGCCCGCGCGTCCGACCTCCGACGTCACGGCCGGCACGATCGCGCTGGCCGGCGTGGCTCTCGCGGCAGCCGCCGGAGTCGCGGTGGCGGCGGTCCGCCGGGCCCGGCGCCGGAAGTGGCGCCCGTCCCGCTTCACGCCGTAACCCGTGATGCCCCTCCAATCACGCGAGTTACGTGCTCAATCACGCGAGTTACGTCTCTGATCACGTGAGTTCGGTGTACCGGCACGGCGAACTCGCGTACCTGGACGGTCGGTTCGCCGGAACTCGCGTGATTGAAGGCGGAACTCGCGTGATTGGAGACGTAACTCGTGTGATTACGGGGTCGACACGGCGGGGACTGGGCGGGTCGAGCCGATGATCGCCACCGCGTGGCTGGCCCGCGCCACGTGGACTGTGAAGTCCGCGCCCTCGCGGCTGAAGCGGGCGATCAGCTCGCGCGCGGTGCTGCGGTCGTGGGCCTGCCAGCCGCGCTGCTCCAATGTGGGGAGCACGACCTCGGCCAGCCGGCGTTCCGGCTCTCCCGAGTGCTCGAGACGGACGCCGTACTGCCAGCACAAGAGGTTGCCGGGCCGGGTGGGGTCGCAGTCCAGCTCGCCGTTCACCGTCGGGTCCGCCGACGGGCCGAACACCGCCGCCACGCCGTCGATCACGTCGGTCAGCTCGCCCGCCAAGCGGTCCAGTTCAGGGCTCATCGCAGCACACCCCCGTCGTTGAGGAACTCGACGCCGTTCTCGAGGATGCCATTCGGGTCGAAGGTGCCATCGGCCGTGGTCGGCCCGCCGGTGATCACGCGGTACATGTTCGTCCACGACTCCGAACCCGGCTTCAGCACGTCACTGTGCGAAGACAGGCCCCACAGCTGATCCCCGGACGCGTCCCGCCCGGTCTCCAGCTCCGTGACGCCCGGGAACGTGTCCGGGTCCGCGCCGTGCCCGATGCCGGTCCACTCCAGGCCCCACGCGTTGCCCTGCGCGACCTCGATCGGGTCGAGCGGCGCCGTCATCGAGAACCGCTGGATGCCCGCCTGGCTCGCCGGCAGATCCGCCGGCGACCAGACGCCGTGGCCCATGCCCGCCGACTCGACGTGCAGGACGCGGTCGACGTCGAGGCCCTGCGTCTCGGCCAGCCCGACCGTCGCGCCGCCGTAGCTGTGCCCGATCGCCGTCAGCGTGACGTCGGAGCCCGCGTGGCCCGCGATCTCGCCGCGCAGGTCGTCGGTGAAGTTCTTGAGGTCGGGCGCCATCGTCTGCGCGTAGCTCGCGTCCGGGCCCTGCAGCACCGGGTTCTGCGGGAACGCGCCGTCGGCCCAGACGACCATCGCCGTGCGCCCGGTCGGGTCCGCGGCCACCAGGCTGCGCCCGAGGCCGGCGTAGGCGTCGAAGTTGGACATCTGCGTGTTGACGCCGGGGACGAACAGCCCGACGTTGCGCGTTCCCGGCTCGATGTGCCCGACGAGCTCGGCGATCCGGCCGTTGCCCGCCGGGTCGAACTTCAGGATCTGCCGGTGGTTCGCGAGGATGTCCTCGTACAGCTTGATCCGCGACTGCGACCGCGCGATCTCGTCGGCGTCGGTGAGCGCCGCCAGCCGCGACCGCTCGGCGGTCAGCGCGTCGGCGACCTTCGTGCGGTTCCGCTCGATCGCCTGCGCCCACGCGCCGGTGTCGGCCGAACCGCCGATCCCGGCGGGGTTTCCGGCGGCCGGCAGGGGATCCTCGGGCATGAGCGCCCGGTACATCGCGGCGACCTGCGCGTCGGCACGGCGATACCCGGCCGCCGACTCGGTCAGTCCACTTTGGAGCTTCTTGGCCCGGGAGACGTGCTCGCCGAGCTTCGAACCCAGCTCCGTCATCGTCTTCTCGAACGTCTTGGCCGCGGCGGCGGACTCGCTGACCCGGCCGAACGCGCCAGCCGGGACCTTCTCGCCCGCCACCGCGGACCGCGCCGAGGAAAGCGTGTCCGCCCGCGTGCCGAACTCGCCCGCCACGGTGTCGAGGCGGGCCGGGGCGACGCGATAGCCGGCAGCCGTCACGGCCCGCCTCCGTTCTTCGAGGGATCAGTACGCTTCCGGCTCTTCGCCGATCACCGGGGGCGCGACCGGGGCCGACTGGCCCCAGACGTTCTCCGTCTCCACCAGCCACGCGGGGATCCGGCGCCCGGACCCCATGTCGCCGCCACCGCCCATGCCCATCGGCATCATGGGCATCATCGGCATCGCGCCCTTGGCCGCCGCCGCGCCCGCGGCACCGGCCGCGCCGCCGGCGAGCCCGCTGAGCGCGTTGCCCGCGCCGCCGTCGCCGGCCAGGCCGGAGTGCGCCGCCGGACCGTCGGCCCCGCCGCCGATCCCGGCCCCGCCGGGGATACCGCCGGCGCCACCCAGAGAAGGCGCGTCACCCCCGCCGATCGGGATGCCGCCCCCGGCGCCGCCCTCGACGCCTGCCCCGCCGCCGCCGAGCTTCGTGCCGGGCGCTTCTTCCTTGCCGTCCTTGGGATCCTTGCCGGTGGCCCACGACGGCACCTTCGGCATGATCGAGCCGAACCGGCCGAACGCGGCGGCCGAAGCCGCGGCGAGCCCGGCGGTGAACATGTCGCCGAACAGCGGGTTCGACGTCGGCACGGTGCCCGGCTGCTGCGGCGTGCCGGTCGAGGGCAGCGGGTGCCCGTCGGTCGGGGTGACGACAACGCCGGGATCGGTGACGCCGTTGCCGACGAGCCCGGGCGAGCCCGCGCTTCCCGCGCCGCCGCCGCCGGCGGGCGGTGCGGTGGGCGTCTGCACGGCGTTCGGCGACGCCGGGATCGACTCCTCGGCGGTGCTGTACTCGCCGGCCAGCTGGGTCATCACGACGATCGCCTTGCCGTGCGCCGACCCGGCCGCGTTCGCCGCGGACTGCTGGGCTTCGACGTTCGCGATGGCCTGCTGGCGCTGCTGCGCCGCGGCCTGCATGACGGCGGGCGAGGAGTCCGGCGGCAGCAGCGGCGGGTTCACCGCGAGCGCGACGTCGGCGGGGGAGACGTCCGGCACCGAAACCGGCGGCGGCATCTCCTTCTTGGCCTTCACGAGCGCGTCGGCGGCGTCGTCGAGCATCACGTTCATCGCCTCGGCGGTCTGCGCCACCTTGGAGATGCCGTTCGCGAGGTCGACGATCATGTGCTGGTACTGGTCGGCGGCGCCGCCGGTCCACTGGTCCTTGAACTCGGTGAGCTCCGAGTTGAGGTTGTGGGCCTGCTCGTGCAGGTGCAGCGCGGCGGACTTCCACTTGTCGGCGGCGTGCCGCGCGCTGTTCGGGTCGCCCGCCTGAAGCATCGCGTACAGCTGCTGGTGGCTGTACGCGGCGAAGTTCGTGTGCGCGGTGTTCGTCATCCCTTGCGGCTCCCGTCCGAGTCGCCCAGGCCGAGCAGGCCGAGCACGGGGTCGAGCAGGCCGGTGACGGCGCCCGAGGTGTGGAGGTCCCCGGCGACTGCCTCGTCGGCGTTCTGGTAGCCGTCGGCGACCGTGGTGGTCACGTCCTGCGCGAAGCCGATCGCGCTGCGGACCTGGTCGAGCAGGCCCTGCATCTCCGAGACGGCCGCGCGGTGGGCGTCGGCCAGCGACCCGGCCTCGCCGAACTCGCCGAACAGCAGCGGCTCGTCGCCGAGGGTGAGCAGGAAGTCGTTCGGTTTGGCCATCGCGTGGATCTGGGTCTCCAGCTCCCGCACGAAGTCCTTCAGCGATTCCAGGTGGACGTAGTACGACTGGTCGTGCATCGGGTCCCGGCTCTCTCGTCGCACGTAAGGAGGGAAAGCCGGTCGGCCGGTGCGAGCTGGGGGAGAAGGAAAACAGGGCCTCGCACCGGCCGACCGACATCTGGGCGCGGCTCAGCCCGCGAACAGTCCCTGGTTGCGGTTCTCCAGCGACTGCTGGAGGTCGTGCGCCTCGCCGACCTTGCCGCCGAACTGGGCGATGATGGCGACGATGTCCGCGGTGGCCTGGCGCAGCCGGGTCTCCGACTGGCGGGCCGCGTCACCGGCGGAGCTGCCGGAGGCGTACCAGGTCGCGGTGATCGGCTGGAGGTTCTGGTGCAGCTGCTCCAGCTGCGAGGTGAGTGCCTTGGCCTTGGCGGCCAGGGACGCCGAGCTGTGCTGCAGCGCGGCGAAGTTGATTTCGACGACGTCGGCCATCGGGTGCGTCCTCTCGGGTCAGGGGTTGAGGCGGGGGATCACGCCCGAGCCCTCGAGGGAGTTGCCGACCCCCTGGAAGCTCTGGTGGACGTCGGCGTCGCCGCGGCCGTAGTTCTGGTGGCTGGTGTGGACGAGCTGCGACATGGTGTCGAGCTCCTTCACCGCCACGGTCATCTTCTCCTGGAGCCGGCGCTGCAGGTCCCAGAACGCCACGGCCTGGTCACCCTTGTAGTTGCGGAGCGCCTCGGTCAGCTCGGACTCCAAGCTGGCCATCGTGGACTTGGCGTTCGTCGCGGTTTCCTCGAAACCCTGGACGGCGCGTGTCATGGCAGCGGAATCTGCCTGGAATCCCGGACTGGACATGGACGGGCCACCTCCTTCCTGAAGCGAATACCCCTGGCGCGGTGGTCCGCGCGGTGTGAAAGTCACGCTAGAAAAGAGCTTGGTGTGGTCAAACGGCACAACTGCCGGTCGCACTGACGGCACTTATACCCACAGGGGCCGCCCCGGTCGTCCGTCCACCGTGGCAGACGGGGAAAACCGCTGGTCAGTGCGATTCTGCCGAAATTCTGAGATCCGCCCGGTAGACCCGGACGCCCCGGGCGAGAGGCGGTCGAGATGGTCCACCCGCAGGCACTGCTGGACGAGTTGGGGCGCGCCCCGGAAGTTCCCGCGTTCGAACACGGCTCGCGCGTCACGTCGCGGCGCGAGCTGCGGGAGCTGGTCGGCCGGTTCACCGCGGGCCTGCGGGCGGCCGGGCTGGGGCCGGGCGACGGCGTCGGCATCGCCACGGCCGTCACGCCGGAGGGGTTCGCCGCGATCGTCGCCGCGCAGGTGCTCGGCTGCCGGGTCGTCGGGGTGCGGCCCGGCCTGCCCGTGCCGCAGCTGCGCCACGTCGTCGGTGACGTCGAAGCGCTGGTCGTCGACGCCGCGTCCGAGACACCGGAGCTGCTCGGCTCCGTCGCCGGCCTGCCGATCCTGCGGGTCGGGCCCGAGCTGCTCGCGGCCTACGAAGAGCCGGTGCCGCGAGGTCGCCCGGACGACATCGCGACGGTCGTCTACACCAGCGGCAGCACCGGCGTGCCGAAGGGCGTCGCCTACAGCTACCGCGCCCTGACCGAAGGCCGGGTGTGGCGGGCGCCGGCACCCGGCTCGGCCCACGAGCGCCTCGGCGCCGGGTTCGGGCGGTTCCTGTTGTTCGGCACGCTCACCAGCGCGGTGATGCTCGAGCAGCTGGGCGTGTGCCTGCTCGCCGGCGGGACCGCGGTGGTCCCGGAGGAGCTGCCGGACTTCCCGTGGGTGCTGCCGCGGCTGCGGATCACCGCGGCGCTGATGACCGTGCCGCGCCTGCACCAGGTCCTGGACGTGCTGCGCACCGAGGACGTCGACCTGAGCGGCCTGCGGACGCTGGTCGTGGCCGGTTCGCCCGTGCCGCCGCACAAGCTGGCCGCGGCGTGCGAACTGATCGGGCCCGCGATGCACCACGCGTACGGCCAGACCGAGACCGGGATGCTGACGATCTGCGGCGCCGGCGAGGGATCCGGATCCGTCGGGAAGGCTTGTGACACCGTCGAAATCGAGGTCCGCGACGCCACGGGTGTACCGCTGCCGGCCGGCGCGGAGGGCGAGGTCTGGGTGCGGACGCCGTCGGCGCTGGCCGGGTACTGGCGCGACGAGGTCACCACGGCCGAGGTGCTGCGCGACGGCTGGGTACGCACGCAGGACCTCGGTTCGCTGGACGCCGCCGGGTACCTGCACCTGTCCGGCCGGGCGCGGGACGTGGTGATCGTCAACGCGGTCATCCACTACACCGGCCCGATCGAGCGGGCGATCGCGGCGCACCCGGACGTCGACCAGGCGTACGTCGTGGCGGTGCCGGACCCGCTGACGGGCGAGGCGGCGCACGCGTTCGTGCTCCCGGTCCCCGGCCGCGAGCCGAACCTCGACGCGGTGCGCAAGGCCGTGGCGGCGGAGCTGGGGGAGGCGGCGGTGCCGGCGCGGTTCAGCTTCGTGGGCGCGGTTCCCATCGCGCCGTCGGGGAAACCGGACAAGGCGGCGCTGCGGGCGTCCGTCGTGGACTAGAAGTGGGGTGCCCGCGTCCGTCACTTCCCGGCGCGCAGGTCGGTGATCACCTTGGCGACGCGGCGCTGCCGGGTCTCCTCGGTCTTCGCCTGGCCGATCGGCAGCACGAACCGCTGTTTCGCGCTGTAGGAAAGGCTTTCGAACCGGGTCCGTGCCGGCTCGTCGGCCGCGAGCGCTTCCGCCAGGTCCGCCGGGATCTCCAGTTCGCGCGGCGCGGTGTCGAGGGCGACCTCGACGTCGACCTCGTCGCCCGCGGTGACGCCGGCCTGCTCACGGTTCTCCGCGCTGAGCGGCAGCAGGAACTGTCCGCCGCGGCTCGCGATCGTCGACCGGTAGGTGTGCCCGCCGAGCGTCACGGTGACCGCGGGCTTCTTGCCGGCGCCGAGCGCCTCGACGACGTCGGCGGGGACCGGCAGCCCGGTCGCGGTCTTGCCGCCGAGCAGGACCTGAGTACGGAACTTCACGGGAGCGAGTATGCCCGCCGAAAGCCGTGAAGGCCTCCTTACCGGCTCTTATGGCCGGTAAGGAGGCCTTCACGGGGATCAGACGTCTAGCCCGTGAGCTTGCAGGAGTCGGGCGCGGCGGTCACGTGGACCTCGGCGCTCCAGCCCGAGCCGACCGTGACGCCCATGCCGTCCGGGCCCGACGGGGCCCACGTGTCGGTGTTGTCGGAATGGCGGTACCAGCGCAGGACCGGGCCGGGCTGGCCGGTCCAGGGGCTCGTCCCGTTGCTGCCACGGCCGTACAGGATGTCGGCGCCCGGCGAGAAGATCTCGCTGAACATCTGCCAGCCGACCCCGACCGGCTTGTTCCGTTCGACCCACGCCGACGTCGTGAAGTCGTACTGGAAGCGGAAGAGCTCCCCGGTCGGCTTCCGCGCGTACAGCACGCCGTCGCCGGCCGCGGTGATCGAGTCGAACCGGTCCCAGCCCGTGTCGAGGACGTCGCCGACGCCGTTGACCCACCAGCCCGTGGCGTCGTTCCAGAGGTAGACCTTCAGCCGGTTCTGGTCGTCGATCATGAAGATGCGGTTCTGCTGGTCGACGGTGATCCGGTTCGCGTACTCGGGCGTGAGGTAGCGCGCCCAGCCGCTGCCCACGTCGTTCCCGCCGCTCCAGCCGGTGCTGGTCGAGTACACCCAGCGCTTGAGGGTGCCGCTCGGGTTCGGGTCGGCTGCGCTGTTGTTGCGGTGGACGTCCCAGATCACGCCGCCCTTGCCGGCCAGCGTCCGGCCGGTCCAGCCGGAGCCGATCGGGGCGTTCGGCGTCGTCCAGGTCAGCCCGCCGTCGGCGGCGGAGGAGTGGACGTAGCGCCAGAGGCTGCCGTCGGAGCGGGCCGTCCAGATCGCCGCGCCGGCGGCGGCGCACGACACGGGCGTCGGCACGATGTGCTGGTGGATCCAGCCGCCGAGGTCGTCGACGCGGGTTTCGGTGCCGCCCTGGCGGGTTTCGGTGACGTCGAGGCAGCCGTGCTGCCACGAGGTGCTGCTGAGCGCCACGAGCTCGGCGGTACCGCCGCTCACGCGGAAGGCCGGGCCACCGGCGTCGCCCTTGCAGGTGTCCACGCCGTCGGCCGACGAGATCGCGACCGAGGAACCCTGGACGCCGGCGACGGTGAACGGCGCGACGCGCGGCCGCGCGGGCACCCAGTCGGTCGCGGTCCGGCCGAACCCGGCCACCTGCAGGGTTTCCCCGGCCTGCGGCGCGGTGCTGCCCACGGCCACCGGCGCGACGCCGGTCGCCGGGGCGGCCAGCTTCGCGAGGACGACGTCACGCCCCGGGTTGCGGACGACCTTGGCCACCTTCGCCGTGACGGTGTCGCCGACCGTGACGGTGGCGGCTTCGCTCGACGCGCCGGACTCGGTCGCGGTCAGGCAGGACGCCGAGGTGAGCAGCCACGACGGGTCGATCAGCGCGCCGGAGCACGCCTTCGTCGCCGTGGTGATCCGGGCCAGGAACGGGTGGGTGCCGGCCGGGACCGCCGTCCCACCGGATACGGCGACGGCGGGCGTGGCGGCCAGCAGGCCGCCGGCGAGCACGGTGGCGGTCAGGACGGTGATCCTGGTTCTGCGCGCGGGTTTTCCTCGCCCGTGGGTCACGGCGCGGCGGTCAGCTGGAGGAGGGTGGTCGGCGCGTTGTTCGGGTTCGCGCCGATGCCGACCTGGGTGCTGCCGCTCGGGTTGACGTCCACGGTCGAGTGCTGGCCGGCGTCGGTGGTGACCTCGGCCTTCACCTTGTGCCCGGCGCCGCTGGTGCGGCCGTCGCCGCGGATCTCGTAGACGGCCGGGATGCGCAGCTCCAGGTGCCCGGTCGGCGACAGCACCTTGAAGCAGACGAGGCCGTTGGTGCCGACGTTCTCGGTGGAGCGGACCTGCATCACGCTGACGTTGTCCACCGGCGGGGTCGCGCAGTCCGCGAAGAGGATGTGGCCGTCGCCGGAGACGAGGGTGACGTTGTACTGCGCCAGGATCTGCGCGGCACCCGGGTAGGAGTAGTCCTCGACGAGCGAGGGCTGGGTGTCGTCGGCCTGGGTCGCGTTCGAGGCGGCGGCTGCCGACCACACCCCGGCGGTGGCGAGCCCGATCGCGACGGCGGCCGCGACGGCGAGCTTCTTGGTGAGCTGCATGGTGTTCGTCCTTCTCGTGCGTGCCGGCGGACCGGTTCCGGCCGGCGGGGCGACGGTCTTAGCGGAGGATCCAGCGCTGGTTGGCGGTGGCCGGGTTCCAGCACTGCCAGGCGTTGACCGCGGGGTGCGGCTGCTGGCCGGTGTAGTCCTGGTCCAGGCACTGGCCGCTGAGCTTGTTGACCAGCGTCACGGTGCCGTCTTCGTAGTGCGGGCGGACGGTCCAGGTCTGGTTGACCCCCAGCGGCGTCCAGCACTGCCAGGCGTTGACGGTCGGGTGCGGCTGGTTGCCCGTGTAATCCTGGTCGAGGCACTTGCCCGAGCGGGCGTTGACGATCGAGACGGTTTCGCCGCCGACCCAGGTGACCTTCCACTGCTGGTTGGTCTGGTCGGTGGTCCAGCACTGCCAGGCGTTGAGCGTCGGGTGTTCCTGCCCGCCGGACCAGTCCTGGTCCAGGCACTGCCCGCTGGCCTTGCCGACGATCGCCGCGGCGACCGGCGCGGTCACCTGGCGCACCCACGCGCCGAGGTCGTCGACCCGGGTTTCGGTGGTGCCCTGGCGGGTCTCGGTGGAGGTGTAGCAGCCGTGCTGCCACGAACGGCTGTTGATCGCGGCGAGTTCGACCTGCGTCCCGGTCTCCCGCAGCGCCGGGCCGCCGGCGTCGCCGAGGCAGGTGGTGGCGTCCCCGCTCGTCGCGGTCACGTCGAGCGCGGAGCCGTTGACGCCGTTCACGGTGAAGGTCGCCGTGCTCAGCCGGTCCGGCACCCAGGTGTCCGCGGTACGGCCGTAACCGCCGAGCCGCAGGACGTCCCCGGCGACCGGCGCATGAGTGGCCAGCGGCACCGGCGCGACGTCGACGATCGGCAGGGCCAGCTTGGCCAGCACGGCATCGCGGTCGGCGGCGGGCACGAGGGTGGTGATCTGGACGGTGTGCCCGCCGGTCCCGCTCAGGTCGGCCCGCCCGACGGTCGCCGAGTAGGGCGTGGCGGGCGGCCCGGCGGGCAGCGGCGCCGGACCGAAGCAGGCGGCGGCGGTGAGCACCCACTGCGGGGCGACCAGCGCACCGGTGCAGCCGTGGGCCCCGCTGATCTGCGCGGTGAAGGCGTAGCTGCCCTGGGCGGCGGGCGTGCCGCCGGTGAGGGCTTGGGCGGGTGTCGCGGTGATCAGTCCCGCGGCGGCCAGGACGGCGAACGCCGCACCGGTCTTCCGGAGTGCGCGTGGCATCGATTCCCCTCGGTGAATTCCGTTGCGCGGAAATGCGTTTTCCGTGCACGACGGACCGGTGAGCGATGTCCCGCTCACCGGGAATGGCGCGAATGCGTGAAGATGGCCGGTTCCCCCCGACCGGTTTTCCTCCCCTAGTCGATCCCGCCTGACCTGTCCAGACGCCGAACGTCGCAACCGCCGTGGCGGTGGTCGCGGTGGTGCGGGCCAGGTCCCGGTGATCCCATCGGAGAAGAAGGTCGGGTATTACCGGAAGGGCCGGTGATGTACCTCATATTCCGGAACGGCGGTCTGTTTGGTACTCGCAATTCTTTCCGGCCCGGACGGCGGTGTGGCCGCGGTCGCGCTCGTACCGGAAGGTGGCGACGGTTCGTGGCGGAGCCTCGACGCTGGATCTGAGGAGACCCGGAGTGTTTGCGGTCGGCCGGGCCCGGCTGCCGGCGGACGGTCGCCAGGGCCTGTCCTCAAAGCCAGATGAGCAGTGTGGCCAGGTCGATCACCCCGCGGTAGGAGAGGGTGGTCTTCTCGAAGCGGGCGGCGATGGCACGGACTGCTTGAGCCGGTTGAGGCAGCGTTCGACAACATTGCGGCGCCGATAGGCGATGCGATCTAAGGTCGGCGGCGACCGCGGGGCCGGCCGGGGCGCTCGGATGGTCGCTGGGATGTGTCGTCGGCGCAGGTAGTTGCGGATAGCGCGGCTGGGAGTAGCCGTTGTCCGCCAGGAGCCGCCTTCGCCGGGTCGCCACTCGTCCCCGCCAGGTTGTGGACTCGGCACTGGACATGACCGTGGTGAACTGGGTGCGGTCGTTGACGTTGCCGCCGGTCAGCACGACGACAGTGGTCAGCCGTCGCAGGCCAGGTGGATCTTGGTGGTGGGACCGGCCGATGGCATGATCACCTGCTCGCTCTGCCCGTCCCACGCTCGGGCTTCCCCCTGTGTGGGACACCGGTGCAGATCTCGCCACGCCATCCTGGTCTGGGCTTTGAACAGCATCCCGTTGATCACGGCTCGATCACCTGCCCCTGCTCATCAGTCAGCTCAAGTCTTCGCACCACGACCGAAGATCAAAGCACCCGACCACATCAACTTTGAGGACACGCCCCAGGTGGATGAGCTGGTACGGCTTCAGCGGACGCGGGTGTAGGCCCGTAGCTGTTGGCTGCGGGCCTTTCCCGTGTTCGATTGTTCACGCCGCGAACGGCAGTGGTTGGTGCAGGTTGTTGCGCCTGGGTTTTCGGCGCTTGTCCAGGAACACCGGTGGCAGGAACTCGGGCAACCCGTCGGCCGCGATGCG